>JAURVS010000351.1 GCA_030655355.1 Sphingopyxis sp. | reverse complement strand
GTTCCCGATGCGATCCCGCTGATGGACACGCGCGCGGCGCTCGCCGAGCTTCGGTCGCGCTTCCTGTCCTATGGCGGCGACCGCCCCGCGATCGCACTTGCGATCAAATGGTGCGAGGATCATCTGCCATCGGCGGCCACGCCGGTGCTTGTTCACGGCGATTATCGCATGGGCAATGTGATGGTCGACGGCGAAGGCCTCGCCGCAGTCCTCGACTGGGAGCTTGCGCATCGCGGCGACGCGCATGAGGATCTGGCGTTCGGCTGCATGACCGTGTGGCGCTTTGGGCAGCTTGATAAACCGGCGTTCGGGGTCGGCAGCCTTGATGACTATTTTGCCGCTTATGAAGCCGCGGGCGGCCAGCCGGTCGACCGCGACCGCTTCCACTTCTGGCTCGTCTATCGCACCTTGTGGTGGGCGCTCGGCTGCCTGCAGATGGGGCAGGCGTGGCGGAGCGGCGCCGATGCGACGGTCGAGCGCGTCGTGATCGGGCGGCGCACCGCCGAGCAGGAGCTCGACTTGCTGCTGCTGCTCGAAGCCGAAGCACCCGAGGCCGAACGCACGCGGGCTCTGCGGCCATCGCCCGCTGCTGCTCCCACCCCGGTCGGTGAGCCGACGAATGCCGAGATGGTGCAGGCGGTCCGCGACTGGATCGAGGCATCGATCAAGCCTCATGCAGAGGGCCATGCCAAGTTCGAGGCGGTGGTCGCGATGAACGCGCTGGGGATCATATTGCGCGATCTCGACGCCGGCGTGCGCGCCGAGGACAAGGCGCTGTCGGACGCTTTGCTGTCGGGAACGACAACGCTCGCCGAGCCGGGGCTGCTCGCGAAGCTGCGGCGTGTCCTGCTCGACAAATGCGCGATCGACAGCCCCAAATATGCTGCGCTGGGCGCAGCGCGCGCGGCGTGGCGCGGATAGAAGATAAAAGGGAGAGAGACATGGATTTTGCGATGCCCGCCGACCTGCAGGCGTATCTGGACGAGCTTGATGCGTTTATCGACGACGAGATCAAACCGCTCGAGCTTGCGGACGACAATATCCGCTTCTTCGACCATCGCCGCGAACATGCGCGCACCGACTGGGACAATCAGGGGCTGCCGCGCCACGACTGGGAGCAACTGCTCAAACAGGCGACGCGTAAAGCCGATGCGGCAGGTCATTGGCGCTTCTCGGCGCCCAAGAAATACGGCGGCAAGGACGGCAGCAATCTGTGGATGGCGGTGATCCGCGAGCATTTTGCCGCGAAGGGGCTGGGGCTGCACAACGACTTGCAGAATGAGCATAGCATCGTCGGCAACTTCCCGTTCGTCGAGATGTTCGAGCAGTTTGCGACGAGCGACGAACAGAAGCAGGAATTTATCCTCGGCGGCTTCGAGGGCAAGCGCCGCACCGCATTCGGGCTGACCGAGCCCGACCATGGATCGGATGCGACGCATATGGAGACGCGCGCGGTCCGCGAGACCCGCGATGGTGTCGACGGCTGGCTGATCAACGGGCGCAAGATGTGGATCACCGGCATGCATGTCGCGACGCATTGCGCGACCTTCTGCCGCACCAGCGGCGAGGACGGCGATGCCAAGGGCATCACTTGCCTTCTCGTCCCGACGGGCACCGAAGGCATGACCGTCGATGAATATATGTGGACGTTCAATATGCCGACCGATCATCCGCGCATGACGTTCATCGATGTGTGGGTGCCCGACGCGGCGCGGCTCGGCCCCGAGGGCGGCGGGCTGTCGATCGCGCAGAGCTTCGTCCACCAGAACCGCATCCGCCAGGCTGCATCGTCGCTGGGCGCGGCGGTGTTTTGCATCGAGGAGAGCGTCAAATATGCACGCGAGCGCAAGCCGTTCGGCGAGGCGCTGGCGAAGAATCAGGCGATCCAGTTTCCGCTCGTCGAGCTTGCGACGCAGGCCGAGATGCTGCGGCTGCTGATCCGCAAGACCGCGTGGGACATGGACAATATGCCGCATAAGGAGGTCGAGCGGAACCTCAGCGACAAGGTGAGCATGTGCAACTATTGGGCGAACCGGCTGTGCTGCGAAGCCGCCGACCGCGCGATGCAGGTGCATGGCGGCATCGGCTACTCACGCCACAAGCCGTTCGAGCATATCTATCGCCACCACCGCCGCTATCGCATCACCGAGGGCGCCGAGGAAATCCAGATGCGTAAAGTCGGCGCCTATCTGTTCGGATATCTCGGGCCGCGCCGCGAGACCTTGGGAAAGATCTGAACGGGATGGACTCTTCTCTTCCGTTTGCGGCATGATCGGCGCAACGAACGGAAGAGGAGAGAGCCATGGCTGAAGCCGACCGCGCCCGGGATGCGACATCGTTCCGGATATTCCGGGGCGTCGATGCGCCCGATCTCAATGAAACCGACAAGATGACGCTCGCCGGGCTGACGCCGATCGTCGAGGCGGGCATCGGCCGCTGGGTCGAAGCGGGCGTGGGCGAAGGCAATATCACCAAGGTGTTGTTTTCGCTGCCGCATATGAGCCTGACCTACGCCTGGTTCAAAAGCGGCTTCGCCTTGCCGCTGCACAGCCACAATGCCGACTGCCTCTATTATATCATCGCGGGCACGCTGAAGCTCGGCACCGAGGAGTTGGGCGCGGGAGATGGTTTCTTCGTCGGCAGCGACGTGCCCTATACGTACAAGCCCGGCGCCGATGGCGTCGAAGTCCTCGAATTTCGCACGGTCGAAAATTTCGACATGAAGTTTCAGGGCCGAACCGCGGCCTATTGGGACAAGGTCGTCGCCGGGATGGACGCAGCGCGGCCGAACTGGAGTTCGGAAGCGCCGCCCTCGGGCCGTGCCTAGCGCTTGCGCACATATTCCGCGCGGAGCACCAGTCCCTTGATGCCGTCATGGCGGCAGTCGATTTCCTGATCGTCGCCGGTGAGGCGGATCGACTTGATCACCGTGCCGACCTTCAGCGTCTGGCCCGCGCCTTTGACCGTCAGATCCTTGACCAGCACGACCGAGTCGCCATCGGCGAGCAGATTGCCGACCGCGTCGCGCACTTCGGGGCCCGCGGCGGCGGCGGCGTCGCGCACCGCGATATCGCCTGCCGACATCCACTCGCCGCTCGCTTCGTCATAGACATAATCGTCGTCGTCGCTGGTCATGCAATCATCCCGGTTTGCGGAAGCGCAGCGTGAACTGGTCGGTCTTGCCGCGGATTTCCTTGTCGAAGACATTGGCGCTACGCGGATCGGCGGGGCGGCGATAGAGGTCGCTTTCGGCCTCAAGCTTGAAACCCGCCTTGGTCAGCGTCGCGACGACCGCATCCTGATCGATCCGATGAAGGCTGTCCGACAGCGTCGTGCCGCTGCCCTTTGCCGCACTATGGTCGACGACGATGAGCGTCCCGCCGGGCTTCAGCGCCGCGAACAGAGCCGCGCTCGCCTTGTCGCCTGTGCCCTCGGGAAAGGGCTTTAGATACAGGTCGTGGAAATTCTGCACGGTAATGATCGTGTCGAGCGGTTCGGGAAAAGCGGGCGCGGCGAACGGACCAGCGGCGGCGTCGACATTGGTATAAGCGGCGTCGATCGCGGCCTGGTCGTCGCCATATTGTTTCTTGAACGCGATGAACTCGGCGGGCTGGAAGCCATAGACCTTACCCGACGGGCCGACCGCGGCCGCGAGCAGGCGCGTCACATAGCCGCCGCCCATGACATAATCGCCGACCTTCGCGCCCGGCTTGATTTGCGCAAAGGCGAGCAGTTCGGCGGGTTTGCGCGCCGCATCGCGTTCGCGATCGGCGGCGGGACGCGCGGGATCAGCGAGTGCGGCTTTATAGTCGGGGGCAGGCGCCGTTTTTGCGGCGAGCGGAGTCGCCGACAGGGCGAGCAGAAGAGCGAGGGTAAGCGGGCGGATCATGGCATCGACTCCCTTTGATTTATGATCTCATCATAGCGCCTCCTTGCCGCCCCCGCCCACTTATTTGCATCTCGCGATTTTGATGATAGGTTTCTTGGTGAAACTAAAAAATATGGCCAAAAAGCTTGGGAGAGCGGACATGCATGATCTGGTGATTCGCGGCGGCACAGTCGTCGATGGTTCGGGCGGAGCGCCCTTTGTCGCGGACGTCGCGATCGATGGCGACCGTATCGTCGCAGTGGGTGAAAATCTGGGCCACGGGGCGACGGAAATCGACGCCAGCGGCAAGATCGTCACCCCCGGCTTCGTCGACGTTCACACCCATTATGACGGGCAGGCGACGTGGGACGCCGAAATGGCGCCGTCGAGCTGGCACGGCGTCACCACCGTCGTCATGGGCAATTGCGGCGTCGGCTTCGCGCCTGCCAAACCCGACCGTCACGAATGGCTGATCAGCCTGATGGAAGGCGTCGAGGATATCCCCGGCACCGCGCTGGCCGAGGGCATGTCCTGGGATTGGGAAACCTTCCCCGAATATATGGACGCGCTCGAAAAATTGCCGCGGACGGTCGACGTCGCGTGCCACGTCCCGCACGGCGCGGTGCGCGCCTATGTGCTGGGCGACCGCGAAAAGCCGGGCGCGATTCCGACCGACGCCGACATCGCCGAAATGTCGCGCATCGTCGAGGAAGGCGTGCGTGCCGGCGCGCTCGGCTTCTCGACCAGCCGCACCGTGCTGCACAAATCGATCGACGGCGAGCTTGTCCCCGGAACGACTGCGACCGCCGAGGAGCTGATCGCGATCGGGCGTGCGATGGGGCGTGTCGGCTATGGCGTGTTCGAAATGGCGAGCGACATGAAACGCGAGTGGAACGAGTTTCAGTGGATGGGCGACCTCAGCCGCGAAACCGGCCTGCCGGTGACTTTCGCCGCGCTCCAGTCGATCGCCAAGGAACTGCCGCTCGAAGAGCAGATCGAGGAAATGCGGCGCCAGAATGCGACCGGCGCGAACATCGTCGCGCAGATTGCTTTGCGCGGTAACGGGATCATCATGGCATGGCAGGGGACGGTCCACCCCTTCCGTTTCAAACCCGCATGGAACGAGATCATCGACCTGCCGTGGGAGCAGCAGCTTGCGAAGCTGAAGGATCCGGCGTTCCGGGCACGCATGATCGAAGAGGCCAATATCTGGCCCGAAAGCGATATTCTCGATTTCCTCAAGGTCGTCGCCGAGGGTTGGCCCGTCCATTTCGAAATGGACCCCGACTTCAACTATGAGCCGAAGATGGACGAAAGCATTGCCGGGCGCGCGGCGGCGGCGGGCGTGTCGCCGGCCGAATATGCCTATGACCTGCTGATGAAGGATGACGGCAAGGGC
>JAURVS010000347.1 GCA_030655355.1 Sphingopyxis sp. | reverse complement strand
CTTCCCGATGATGCTGACGGCACTCACGCGCACCGCCGACAAATTTCCCGCCTATTCGGTGACGATCTCAAACGTCCCCGGCCCGCGCGAGCAGATGTATTGGAATGGCGCGCGGCTCGACGGCATGTATCCCGCGAGCATCCCGGTCGATGGCATGGCGATGAACATCACGCAGGTCAGCAACAACAAGAATATCGATTTCGGGATCACCGCGTGCAGGCGCAGTGTCCCGCATGCGCAGCGGATGATCGACTATCTGGAGGAAGCTTTGGTCGAGCTGGAGGCGGCGGCGGGTATCAAGGCGAAGAAGTAGCGTCGCTCATCATCCGTTCGCATCGAGCGAAGTCGAGATGCTCCTCGGTCTTGTGCTGTCCGGATGGGTGTCTCGACTTCGCTCGACACGAACGGAATTAGGCGTCGCCCTCACCCTCGCCGCTCGCGAGATCACGAGCGACTTTCGGATCGCGCAGCAATTTGTCGATATGGCTCGCTTCGTCGAAGCTCTCGTCGCTGAGGAATTTGAGCTTCGCGGCGTATTTCAGCGTCATTTTCTCGGCGACGCTCTTTTGCAGCCAGGCGGTGTTGGTGCGCAGCGCCTTGAGAATCGCTTCCTCTTCGCGGCCGAGCAAGGATTTCACGAAAACGGTCGCGTGACGAAGGTCCGACGACATACGGACTTCGGTGACGCTGACCGGATGTTTCGCCAGCAGGTCGTCGTGGACGTCGCCGCGCGCGAGAATTTCGGACAGGATATGGCGCACCTGTTCACCAACGCGCAGAGCGCGGACGGTGGGGCCTCTGTCCTTTTCGGTTTTCATGACTCGGCTTTCTCCAGCTGGTCGAGCTTGTCGATAATCCGGGCGATCGAGCGCATGTTGCGCGCCGTGCCCTTATGTTCCAACCGCCGTTCGATCAGCCGCGCGGTCAATTTGCTGTCACCGACGCCGTCACCATAATCGAGGTACAGCGCGCGGTCGCCGAGCGCGAGGCGCTCGTTCGGTTTGATCCATTTGTCGCTGGCCAACGCGTCAAACTGGGCGGCGGTCGGCTGGCCGTCGAGAAACATCGTGTGGACGAACTTGTCCTCATTCGTTCCAGCGAACGGATTGTCGGCAATCGCCGCCGCCAGCTCGTCGCGGCTGCGCACCAAAGCGGCGCAGCTCATGTCGAACCGGTCGTCGACCATCAAAGTCAGCTTCTCTTCCAGCCCGCGCGTCGGTCGCTCGGGGTGCGAGAAGATGACATTGCCGCTGGCGACGACGGTTTCGACGTCGCTGAACCCCTCAGCCTCGAACGCCGTGCGCAGATCGACCATCTTCAGCCGGTTGCCACCGACGTTGATGCTGCCGAATAGGGCCACATAACGAGCCATGCCGGCGCCTCCTGTTCCGCGCGGAGCGGACGCTTTTTACAGCGTCCGTTCGCGCAGTTCGACTTCGAAGACTTCGAGGTGGTCGCCCGCCTTGATGTCGTTGGTGTCGGCGAGGACAACACCGCATTCGAGACCGGCGCGCACTTCGGCGACGTCGTCCTTGAAGCGGCGGAGCGACGAAATCGTCGTTGCCGAAACAATGACATCAGCGCGCGTGAGACGTGCGTGCAGCCCCTTGCGGATCGAGCCTTCGAGCACGAGCAGACCGGCGGCCTTGTCGCGCTTGCCGGCGGGGAATACGTCCTTGACTTCGGCGCGGCCGACGACGGTTTCGACGCGTTCCGGACCAAGCTCACCCGCCATTTCCTTCCGAATTTCGTCGGTCAGGTGATAGATGACGTCATAATACATGAACCGCACGCTTTCGCGCTTGGCGATGTCGCGCGCCTTGGCGTTCGGACGAACGTTGAAGCCGATGATCGGCGCCTTCGTCGCTGCCGCGAGCGTCACGTCGCTTTCGGTGATCGCACCGGCGCCCGACTGAAGCACGCGGACGCGGATCTCGTCGGTCGACAGCTTGTTGAGTGCGTTGACGATCGCTTCGACCGACCCCTGCACATCGCCCTTGATGATCACCGGGAACTGGATGACGTTCGTCTTGTCGGCGAGCGCTTCGAACATGCCTTCGAGGCTGACCGGCGCCTGGACAGTGCGCTTGCGCGTCGCCTGTTCCTGACGATAGGTCGCGACTTCGCGGGCACGCGCTTCATTTTCGACAACGGTGAGGACATCGCCCGCCATCGGAACGCCGCCCAGACCCAGCACTTCGACGGGTGTCGACGGGCCTGCAGTTTTGATCTGCTTGCCCTGATCGTCGATCAGCGCGCGAACACGACCGCTCTCGGCGCCGCAGACGAAGATGTCGCCGACCTTGAGCGTGCCGCGGCGGACGAGGATCGTCGCCACCGGACCACGGCCCTTGTCGAGCTTCGCCTCGATCACGGTGCCTTCGGCCGCGCGGTCGGGGTTGGCTTTCAGCTCCATGATTTCGGCCTGCACCGCAATCGCGTCGAGCAATTTGTCGAGACCGGTCTTTTTCAGCGCCGACACTTCGACATTCTGCACGTCGCCGCCCATTTCCTCGACGACCAGCTCATGTTCGAGCAGACGTTCGCGGACGCGCTGCGGATTGGCGCCTTCCTTGTCGATCTTGTTGATCGCGACGATGATCGGAACGCCAGCCGCCTTCGCATGGGCAATTGCCTCGATCGACTGCGGCTTCAGGCCGTCGTCGGCCGCCACCACAAGGATGACGATGTCGGTAACATTGGCACCGCGCTGACGCATCTCGGTAAAGGCTTCGTGGCCCGGCGTATCGAGGAAGGTGACGAGCGAGCCGTCGGGAGTCTTCACCTGATAGGCGCCGATATGCTGCGTAATCCCGCCAGCTTCGCCGGCCTGCACATTCGCACCGCGGAGCGCGTCGAGAAGCGACGTCTTGCCGTGATCGACATGGCCCATGATCGTGACGACCGGGGCGCGCGGCTTCAGATGCTCGGCATCGTCGACATCTTCGTCGTGACGAATGTCGATATCGCCTTCGCTGACGCGCTTGATCTCGTGACCGAACTCGGTGACGAGCAATTCGGCGGTGTCCTGATCGATCGTGTCGGTGCTGGCCGACGGTACGCCCATCTTGAACAGCGCCTTGACCAGATCGCTCGTCTTTTCGGCCATACGGTTGGCGAGATCCTGAACCGTGATGCTTTCGGGCACGACGACTTCGCGGACCTGCTTCTCACGCGGACCCGACGATGCGGTGTGCGAACGCTTTTCCTTTTCGCGGGCGCGCTTCAGCGCCGCGAGGCTGCGGGCGCGGGCGCCTTCATCTTCGTTCAGCGCGCGTGTGACGGTCAGCTTGCCCGACTGACGGCGGCTGTCGCCGCCGCGGGTTGCTTTCGGTTCGGGACGCTTCGGTTCGGGACGCTTCGGCGCCTCGACCGGCGTGAAGCGGCGCGGTGCGGGAGCGGCGCTGGTCGTCGCGCGCGGCGCTGGAGTCGGTGCAGCTTCGCTCTGCGGCTGAGCGGTAGCAGGCGCTTCGGCGGCGGGCGCAACAGCGGCAGCAGCTGGTGCTTCAGCAGCAGGCGGGGCAGCGGGTTCGGCAGCCTTCGCCGTCGTCTGTTCAACGCGTGCTTCGACCCGCGCCTTTTCTTCCTCGACAGCGCGCTGGCGCGCAGCTTCGTCGCGGCGGCGGTTATCTTCGAGCGCATTCATGCGCGACTCTTCGGCCTCGCGCAGCAGCTGCGCCTGGCGTTCCTGACGCGACATGAGGCTGTCGTTTTCGCTGACACGGGGCGCGGCCGGCTTCGGAGCGGGCGCGGGCGCAGCAGCGGGCGCAGGTGCGGGCGCCGGAGCGGCCTCGACCTCTTCGACCTCGACCGGCGCAACTTCGCCCGGACGACCGAGCACGCGGCGACGCTTCACCTCAACCACCACCGTATTCCGGCGTCCGTGGCTGAATTGTTGCTGCACCTGTCCGGCCTCGACCGTCCGCTTCAGCCCCAAGGGCTTGCGGGTAAGGGTCGGTTTGTCCTGTTCGTCACTCATCGAAAACCATCATTCCTTCAAAACGCGTCCGAAGCGGCGGTGCTGGTCGGCAACGCCCCAATATTTTCCTCGCCAGAGACTGGCGCGGCATGCGGGTCGGAATCGCGGTTGGCCGCGTCCCTACTCCATCCTGTGAAAAACTGCCAGCGGCTCAAATGCGCCAGCACCCGGTCTGCGGCGCGGGCGTCAATAATCGCCAAATGCACCGCATTCTCTCGCCCTAATGCCATAGATAGGGTGCCGCGGTCCACCGGCAAGACGCGGCCTTCGCGACCCGACCCTTCGGCGTCCTCGCCGACGCGCCACGCCTGCGCCAGTTTCTTGCGCCCGTCCTCACCTGCGTCACTGGCGTGAAGGAGCAAGCGGACCTGCCCCTTGCGCGCCGCCGTCTCAATCTTTTCATTGCCGCTGAGCAAGCTGCCCGAACGCGATTCCAGTCCGAGACGGTCGAGCGTTGCCCGTTCGAGTTGCGCCTCGATCCGCGCGCCCAGATCGTCGGGGATCGTGAAATTGCTGTCCTGAAGCGCACGCGCCAACCCGCCCTTGAGCTTGCCCTTTTTCTGCGCTGCTTCGAGCGTCGCGCGGTCGACACCGATCCACGCGCCGCGCCCCGGCGCCTTGCCATGAACGTCGGGCGCAATCGTGCCGTCAGGCCCGAGCGCAAGGCGCACGAGCCGTTCGGCCGGCGAAACCTCGCCGGTGATTACGCAGCGCCGCTCGGGCACATGCTGGCCGCGCCGTCCAGCGCGGTCGGGTTCGCTCAGCTGATCATTGTGCGGGGTCCGCATCGGCGGCCTCCCCGGTTTGCGGCTCTGCCGCGGGCCCAGCTTCCGGCGCGGCGTCCGCCGGTTCAGCCGACTCTTCGTCGTCGAACCAGTGAGCGCGTGCCGCCATGATGATTTCGTTACCCTGTTCTTCGCTCAGCCCATATTCGCCCAGCACGCCGCCCTTGTCCTCGGCGCGTTCGCTGCGCGGCGGGCCGCGACGGTTGTCGGTACGCTTCTTGGCGATCAGTTCGTCGGTCGCCAGATCGGCGAGGTCGTCGAGCGTCTTGATGCCTGCCTTGCCGAGGATGACGAGCATCGCTTCGGTCAAGTGCGGAATGGCCGCCAGATCGTCTTCGACGCCAAGTTCGCGGCGCTGGACGCGCGACGCTTCCTCGCGGCGCTCGAGGCCTTCGGTCGCACGGCTTTGCAGCTCCTGCGCCAGTTCTTCGTCAAAGCCTTCGATGCTCGCGAGTTCTTCGATGCCGACATAAGCGACTTCTTCGAGTTCGCCGAAGCCTTCGGCCACGAGCAGCTGGGCAAGCGTTTCGTCGACGTCCAGTTCTTCCTGGAACATCGTCGAGCGCTCGACGAATTCGCGCTGACGCTTTTCGCTCGCGTCGGCCTCGGTCATGATGTCGATCTGGCTACCGGTCAGCTGGCTGGCGAGACGGACGTTCTGGCCGCGGCGGCCGATGGCGAGCGACAGCTGGTCGTCGGGAACGACGACTTCGATGCGGCTGTCATCTTCGTCGATCACGACGCGCTGGACCGTTGCCGGCTGCAGCGCGTTGACGACGAACGTCGCAGTATCTTCCGACCAGGGAATGATGTCGATTTTTTCGCCCTGCATTTCCTGAACGACCGCCTGAACGCGGCTCCCCTTCATGCCGACGCAGGCGCCGACGGGGTCGATGCTGCCGTCATAGCTGATGACGCCGATCTTCGCGCGCGAACCCGGGTCACGGGCGGCGGCCTTGATCTCGATGATGCCGTCGTAGATTTCGGGCACTTCCTGCGCGAACAGCTTCTTCATGAAGTCGGGGTGTGCGCGGCTGAGGAAAATCTGCGGGCCACGGGTTTCGCTGCGCACCGACAGGATCAGCGCGCGAACGCGATCACCGACGCGCATCAATTCGCGCGGGATCTGCTGGTCGCGGCGGATCACGCCTTCGGCGCGGCCAAGGTTGACGACGATGTGGCCGAATTCGACCGACTTCACGACGCCGGTGATGATCTCACCCGCGCGATCCTTGAATTCCTGATACTGGCGCTCGCGATCGGCTTCGCGGACTTTCTGGAAGATCACCTGCTTCGCAGACTGCGCGTCGATGCGGCCAAGGTCGACCGCGGGCAGCGGATCGACGATGAAGTCACCGAGTTGGGCGTCCTTCTGCAGCTTCTGACCGGCGGCCAGATCGACCTGCTTGAAATAATCTTCGACGGTCTCGACGACCTCGACAACGCGCCACAAGCGAAGATCGCCGGTCTGGACGTCGAGCTTTGCACGAATGTCGTTCTCGGCGCCGTAGCGGGCGCGCGCTGCGCGCTGGATCGCTTCTTCAATGGCCTCGATAACGATGCCCTTGTCGATCATCTTCTCGCTGGCGACGCTGTTGGCAATCGCCAGCAATTCGGCGCGGTTGGCGGAAATGGCAGTGGCCATCAGTCCTGTCCTTCTTCTTCCATGTCGTCGGCGCCTTCGGCTGAAAGCGGGACGGTTGCGGCAATTAATTTGTCGGTGAGAACGAGCTTTGCGGTGTCGATCGCGTCGAACGGCAATTTATGCTCGACCTCTTGAGAATCTTCTATCGTCACGACATCGTCCTCGATGCCGATCAGCACACCGCTGAAACGCTGGCGCCCATCGCGCTTTTCCTTCAGCGCGATCTTCGCCTCATGCCCCGCCCAGTCGGCGAAGTCGGTGGGGCGCGTCAGCGGGCGGTCGATGCCGGGCGACGACACTTCCAGCCGGTAGGCGACGTCAATCGGGTCCTTGCCCGCTTCTTCCAGAGCATCGAGCTGCTCCGAGATGCGGCGCGACAGATTGGCGCAATCGTCGATCGTCAGCTGGCGCGTGTCGGGGCGTTCGGCCATCACCTGCAACGTCGGATCGCTCTCGCCGCCAAAGAAAGCGACGCGCACCAACGCGAGGCCCAGAGCCTCGGCTTCGGGGGCGATGATCGCATTCAGGAGATCGAGATCGGCCAATGAAAATTCCTGTTTCGGATGACCGGAAAGCATGTGGGTACAGCCGCCGCGGCCCGTGGCCCCGACGTCCCAACTGGCTAACCATGTCAAGAAGTAGGCGGCATATAGGCTTTGGCAGCTGAGTCGGCAAGGGGGAATGCGGCCGCTATGGCTTGAGCAGCCATCCGGCGAGACCGGCGCCGACAACCAGCGCGGGCGCGACCCATTTTCCCTTGGTCAGCATCACCACCGCGACTGCTCCGGCGAAGATGATAACACCGGCAAGCGGGTGCGATACGCGCAGCGCCGTCGCCCAGCCGAGTTGCAGCAAGGTCGCCGCGATGACGCCCACCACCGCCGCCGCAACACCGCCGAGAACGCGGTGCAGCGCGGGATTCTCGACCACCGCTTCCAGCCGCTCGAAGAAGATCATCGAAAAGGCGAAGGCGGGAAGAAACATGCCGACAGTGATCGCGAGCGCGCCAGCGAAGCCACCCGCGACATAGCCAGCAAAGGTCGCAAAGATGACGAGCGGCGCGGGCAGCATCCCCGCCAGCGCGACGCCGTCGAGAAAGCTGCCGTCGGACAGCCAGCCGCGCCCGACGGTATCGGTGCGCACATAAGGAATCGCCGTATAGGCGCCGCCGAAGGTCAGGAGGCCACCTTTCAATCCGGCGATGAACAGCGCGATGACGCCCGCTTCGCTGACGGCAACGCTCGCTTTCACAACGGGTGCGGCGCCGGAGGTCAGATAGGCCAATAGAATGGCCACGACAAAGATCGACGCCGCGACCGCTGGCCGGGCGGCAAAGCTGTAGATCAGCCCGGCCGCGATCAGCGGGATCCAAAAGGGCACCCCCAGCAAGGTCGCGCCGAGCGACGCCGCCGCGAGCAGCCAGAGCAGCCGGTCTTCGAGAATATGGGTCCCGATGCGCTGCACTGCGCGCACGATGATTGCGAGCACGGCGATCTGCACGCCGAGAAAGACCGTCGCCATCGCAGGATTGCCGACGATCCAGTCCTTGTAGAGCCATGCCGCACCGAGCATCAGCACGAAACCGGGGAGCATGAAGCCCAGCCCGGCCAGCAAGCCGCCAATCCGTCCGCGCGCGACCATGCCAAGATGGACGCACAGTTCGTGCGCCTCCGGCCCCGGCAATATCTGCATCACCGCGAGCAGCCGGTTAAAGCGCGCGGGCGATATCCAGCGCTCCTCCTCGACCAGCGCCTGCTTCACCATTGCGATCTGCGCGACCGGCCCGCCAAAAGCGAGGAAGCCGAAGCGGAGGAACCGCAGGAAGAGTTGAAAGAGAGAAAGCGTGGGCGGCGAAGGCTCCAAAGTCGTCATGGCAAGCGCGCTCCTTGCCGCAAGATGCGGCATGATGGAGCGGATCTTGGACAGCAAGCCGTCTGGACGGGCGTCCGCACAGCCCGTGGCGCGACAAATAGCATGCCCAACGTCCGAAGGAAGACAGATTAGCTTTCCACGTGGGAAGGTCCGATCGGCACAAGGCCTCGATACAAACGCCTCGCCGCACGGCGCTGCGGTCAGTTTTCGACGGCGAGGCCGGGGATATAGAGCGAAGCAATCTTGTCGACGAATTTCTCGGGCGATGCGCCCATCAGGTTCGTCAGCACGACAATGGTGAGATCGTCCTCGGGATAAATGAATATGGCGGCGCGCGCTCCGCCGACGGGCGTGATGGCAGGATGCGCCGCACGCCGCGCCGAGGGCCAGCCCAATCCATAGCCGTTTATGGTGGAGCCAAAACCGCGATAGCTTCCGTCCTGCTGTGGCTGGGGTTTCCAGAGCTGTTCCAAGCTGTCCTTGTTGACGAGCTTCTGCTTTTGCAGAGCGACAGCCCATTTTGCCAAATCGGTGGACGTGGTTCGCACACCACCGGCCGGGAACACAATTTCCGTCCACGGCTCATGACGCGCAAACGGAACCTCGCTGCGTTCGACGCCGACGGTCTTCATCCCCTCGATCCGCAGTGTCAAATGGGTATAGAGCGTGGCCTCGTGCGGCTTCGCTTTGGCGCCGGTGACGTCGGCAAAGCGCGTGCGCTTGAGGCCCGCAGCATCGAACTGCCGATCACGCACGAATTCGGCGTAGGATTCGCCTGTGATCTTCTCGATAATTTTCCCGATCGCGACATAGTTGGTCTGGGTATAGTCGAATTTCGTCCCCGGCGAGAGTTTCAGGGGAAGCGCCTGCACTTTCGCCCAGGCCGCTTCCGGTTCGGCGCCGCCGAGCAACCGAACATTGTCATCGGCGATTTCAGGCAGCCCCGACATATGGGTCAGAAGATGCCGGACGGTGATGGCGCTCCAGGCGTCCGGCAGGGTTTCGAGATAGGTGTTTATTGGCGCATCGAGATCGAGTTTATCGGCCTCGACCAGCTGCATCGCAGCGACACCGGCTACAGCCTTACTGATCGAGTTGACGGGGAAGGTGGTTTGCTCCGTCACAGGTGTCGAGCTCTCGATATTGGCCTGACCATATGCGCCGGTGAACTCGATCTTGTTATGCCGCACGATCGTCAACTGGAGCCCCGGAATGCCGCGCGAGGCCATCTCGCTCTGGACCAGCTGCTCAATTGCGACCGTCTTGTTTTCCGCCGCCGCGACCGGCGCCGAGCGGGCGTGTGCACTGGCGGCGTCGGCAAGTCCGCCCATGACCGCAATCAGACCGATTGCGGCGGAAATCTTGTTCATCATGACCGGGTCACCCAAGGATTGAGGAGTGTTTTGACTATTGTGTGTTGTCATACCAACACACCAATGCGGGCGTCAAGCGCGATTGAATTTCCTGTGATTTTCCCTGTCAGCCGTCCGAAAGCTGTCAGCCGCGCCAATAGAAAACCGACCTTGCCATTCTTTTTCCATAGGATAGGCAGCAAGCATGTCGTTCGACACCGAAATCGAGGCGCTGGCCCACGACCATGTCTTTCTGGGCAAGCGGCACGACGAAAATGCCCGGCGCACCTTGTGGGTCGTTGCACTCACCGCGGCGATGATGGTCGCCGAGATCGCCGCGGGCCTCGCTTTCAATTCGATGGCACTGCTCGCCGACGGGTTCCATATGGCGACGCACGCCGGGGCGCTCGGCATCGCTGCAATCGCTTACGCCTATGCCAAGCGCCACGCGCATGGACGCCGCTACAGCTTTGGCACCGGCAAGGTCGGCGACCTGGCGGGATTCGCTTCGGCGCTCGTGCTCGGCATCGTCGCGCTCGGTATCGCGTATGAATCGGCAATCCGGCTGGTCAATCCCAGCCCGGTTGCCTTTGGCGAGGCGACGGTCATCGCGGTGATCGGTCTGGGCGTGAATATCGTCAGCGCGCTGCTGCTGGGCCATGGGCATGACCATGGGCAGGGACATGGCGATGATCATGGCCACGAGCATCAGCACGACGACGCCCATGATCACGATCACCACCATCCGGCGGAGAAGGACAATAATCTCCGGTCGGCCTATCTTCATGTCGTCGCCGACGCCTTGACGTCAGTACTCGCGATCGCGGCGTTGCTTGGCGGGCGTTATCTTGGCTGGGTGTGGCTCGATCCTTTGATCGGCGTCATCGGGTCGATCGTGATCGCAGTCTGGGCCTGGACGCTGATGCGTGACACCGGCGCGGTGCTGCTCGACGCGACCGACGCCGCGCTCGAAGCCAGAATCCGCGATGTTGTGGAGAAACCCGGCGATGCGAAGATCATCGACCTCCACGTCTGGCGCGTCGGGCCGGGCGCGCATTCGGCGATCATCAGCGTCGTTGGTCCGACACGCGAGGCGATTTGCGCGCGGGTCAAACCGGTGCGCGAAATCGAACATCTGACGGTCGAGATACGCTGAACCTTGTTTCGATCGCGGGTCGCGTCGACGCGCACGCCATGTCGTAAATTCCGCGCGTTTATTTCCTTGGCAAACGCAGCCGATTTACAAATATTCCCAAAAACCTTGACTTTTCGGCAAATTTGATACAATATCGGCCCGCTAACGTCGCCTGCGACGGAAATTAGATGCCTACCGGCGGATACTTCCCTTCACGCGCTACCAGCTCCTCCGGTGCTTTTACCGGTTGATTCCCTGTTTTCGTGAAAGGAAACATCCTATGCCCATCGGCACCGTAAAATTCTTCAACAGCGACAAAGGCTATGGTTTCATTGCCAATGAAGATGGCTCGGGCGACAGCTTCGTCCACATCAGCGCCGTCGAGCGCGCCGGTATGTCGACGCTCAACAAGGAACAGCGCGTTTCTTATGAGCTGGAAACCGACAACCGCGGCAAGACTTCGGCTGTAAATCTTCAGTCTGCCTAAATGATATCCGGCCCGGCATCCTTCGGGGTGGCGGGCCGGACCATTTTGCCGATCACTCGGCAACCAAGCTCGGGCAGCCAATCAAGGATTTTTCCGATGGACATGAACGAGCTTTTCTACCGGCACCAAATGGCCCTGATGGCCGTGGGCCAATTGCACGGCGCCAGCGCGCGCCATGCCGATTTCGACCTTTCCGGCCATTATGCCGATCGGATCGACGCCTATCGCGCTCGCCGCGGTATGAGCAAATATTTCCGCAGAGCAGCGCTCTCCGAAACCTCTCCGGTCATCGGCGCCTAAAAGCCGACGCGGTCGATCGCGATATGCGGCCAGCGCGCCGCAAGCCGCTCCGCCCAGCGGTCATAGGGCCAGGCTATCACCTCTTCGCTGAACCAGAACAGCCGATTGCCTTCGAGGTCATAGAGATGGACCGCGTCGTCAATATCGTCCTGCCGGACGATCCGGATCTTGGCGATGCGCGAGGGATGGATGCGGCCTTCGTCGCCGCCGCTCTTGCCGATGCGTCCCTGCCACCACACGAGGTCGCCGGTCGCGGGATCGATAAAACTCCCGCGGTTCGGATTGGCGAGCATGTTGAGCGCGGCGCCGAGCCCGACGATCGCGCCCATTCCCTGCGCGAGCGGCACCAGCCAGGCCGCACATTCGCTGCCGTCTTCGCTGCAGTTGTCCGCGGGGTCGATCGTCGATCCCGCCCAGAAAAAGATAATGCCAAAGGCGAGCAGCAGCCACATGCGATAGTCGGTTCGCGCGCTGCGCCGATAGGATGGGATGCCGTCGGTCATGCCGCGGAGATAGCGCTGGGTCACCAATATTTGGCTAACGCGCGGACCTTGTCAGGTCACGCGCGCTCAAATGTCGAGACGCATTGCAACAATTTATTGGCGTTTCAGCGTATAAGGTCGCTTGGCATGCCGTCGGCGCGAATCGCGCAGGGCCGATGCAATGGAATTTGACGCACGCATGAAGCCCGAATTGAACCTCAGCGCCCGCTCGACGTGGCGCGACCCCGTGCCGGACAAGCCGACGGGGCCGGGGCGTGCCTTTTGGGCGGCG
>JAURVS010000346.1 GCA_030655355.1 Sphingopyxis sp. | reverse complement strand
CCAGCGCGAAGTCATCACTTACATCCCCGGCGAAGGCCACAACCTCCAGGAACACAGCGTTGTGCTGATCCGCGGCGGCCGTGTCCGCGATCTTCCCGGTGTGCGTTACCACGTCCTGCGCGGCGTGCTCGATACGCAGGGTGTTAAGGACCGCAAGCAGAGCCGTTCGAAGTACGGCGCGAAGCGTCCGAAGTAAGGACCGCTTTTTCGGCTATTTTGATCATCCCAGGCTGCCATGGCGCCGGGATGCTGTTGTAAAAGGAATTACCTATGGCTCGTCGTCGTCGTCCTGAACGCCGCGAAATCCTGCCCGATCCCCGTTTCGGTGATACGGTGCTTTCGAAATTCATGAACAGCGTGATGCTGGACGGGAAAAAGTCGGTCGCCGAAGGCATCGTTTACGGTGCACTTGAATCGGTCGAAGCTCGCGCCAAGAAGGAACCCATTGGCGTGTTCCACGAAGCGCTGGCGAACATCCGCCCGAACATCGAAGTCCGCAGCCGCCGTGTTGGTGGTGCGACCTATCAGGTTCCGGTCGAAGTCCGTCCGGACCGTGCGCAGGCGCTCGCGATTCGCTGGCTGATCACCGCTGCACGCAACCGCAGCGAGACCACGATGGCTGCACGTCTTTCGGGTGAATTGCTCGACGCGTCGAACAACCGCGGCAACGCGGTGAAGAAGCGCGAAGATACGCACCGTATGGCCGAAGCCAACCGCGCCTTCAGCCACTATCGCTGGTAAGCGCTCGCGGGACGGCTGGCTCTCCTGGGCCGACGTCTCGCAATCGTAACAATCATTCCTATATCGGAGGCGGCCCAGTGGGCCGCCCCCCAAATTCAAGGAAAAGACCATGGCACGCAGCCATCCGCTCGAAAATTATCGCAACTTTGGTATTATGGCGCACATCGACGCCGGCAAGACCACGACGACCGAGCGTATCCTTTACTACACCGGCAAGTCCTACAAGATCGGCGAAGTCCATGACGGCGCTGCAACGATGGACTGGATGGAGCAGGAACAGGAACGCGGCATCACGATCACGTCGGCTGCGACCACCTGCTTGTGGAAGGCTGACGAAGGTCAGGGTCCCGAGCATCGCCTGAACATCATCGACACCCCCGGACACGTCGACTTCACGATCGAAGTCGAGCGTTCGCTGCGCGTGCTTGATGGCGCGATCACCGCATTTGACGGCGTTGCCGGCGTTGAGCCGCAGTCGGAAACCGTGTGGCGTCAGGCTGACAAGTATAAAGTTCCGCGCATGTGCTTCGTCAACAAGCTCGACCGCACCGGCGCCGATTTCTATTATTGCGTCCAGACGATCATCGATCGCCTTGGCGCGACCCCGGCTGTTCTCTATCTGCCCATCGGCGCAGAAGGCGACTTCAAGGGCCTCGTCGATCTCGTCAACGAGCGTGCGATCATCTGGAAGGATGAAAGCCTCGGCGCCGAATTCTTCTATGAAGAAATCCCAGCCGATCTCGCCGACAAGGCGGCCGAATATCGCGAAAAGCTCATCGAACTCGCCGTCGAACAGGACGACGATGCGATGGAAGCCTATCTCGAAGGCACGATTCCCGAAGTCGCTCAGCTCAAGGCGCTGATCCGCAAGGGCACGCTGGCACAGGCATTCGTCCCGATCCTTTGCGGTTCGGCGTTCAAGAACAAGGGCGTTCAGACGCTGCTCGACGCGGTGGTCGACTATTTGCCGAGCCCGCTCGACATCGCTGACGTTCAGGGTCTGAAGCTCGACGGCGAAACGCCCGATTCGCGTCCGCCGGCCGATGACGCGCCGCTGTCGCTGCTGGCGTTCAAGATCATGAACGATCCGTTCGTCGGCTCGCTTACTTTTGCCCGCATCTATTCGGGTACCCTGAACAAGGGCACGTACCTGAACTCGGTGAAGGACAAGAAGGAAAAGGTCGGTCGTATGCTGCTTATGCATGCGAACAGCCGCGAAGACATCGACGAAGCTTTTGCCGGCGACATCGTTGCGCTTGCGGGCCTGAAGGAAACCACCACCGGGGACACGCTCTGCGCCACCAGCGCACCGATCATCCTCGAGCGGATGGAATTCCCCGAGCCGGTTATCGAACTGTCGGTGGAACCGAAGACCAAGGCCGACCAGGAACGTATGGGCATCGCGCTCAACCGACTGGCTGCCGAGGATCCTTCGTTCCGCGTATCGACCGACCATGAATCGGGCCAGACGATCATCAAGGGCATGGGCGAGCTTCACCTCGACATTCTCGTCGATCGCATGAAGCGCGAGTTCAAGGTCGAAGCAAACGTCGGCGCGCCGCAGGTGGCGTACCGCGAATCGCTCGCGAAGTCGGTTGACGTCGACTACACCCACAAAAAGCAGTCGGGTGGCTCGGGCCAGTTCGGCCGCGTCAAGATTACGGTTGTTCCTGGCGAACGTGGTTCGGGCATTGTTTTCAGCGACGAGATCAAGGGCGGCAACATTCCGCGCGAATATATCCCGTCGGTTGAAAAGGGCATGCGCGAATCGGCCGAAAACGGTCATATGATCGGCTTCCCGATCATCGATTTCGAAATCAAGCTCACGGACGGCGCGTATCACGATGTCGATTCGTCGGCGCTGGCGTTCGAAATCGCGGGCCGTGCAGCGATGCGCGAAGTGGCGGCGAAGGCCGGCATCAAGCTGCTCGAGCCGGTGATGAAGGTCGAAGTTGTTACCCCTGAGGAATTCATGGGTGACGTGATCGGCGATCTCAACAGCCGTCGCGGGCAGATTCAGGGCACCGACAGCCGGGGCATCGCCCAGGTCGTCGAGGCGATCGTTCCGCTGGCGAACATGTTCGGCTACGTGAATCAGCTGCGCAGCTTCAGCCAGGGGCGCGCCAGCTATTCGATGCAGTTCTCGCATTATGAAGAAGTGCCGACGAACGTCGCTGAAGAAGTGAAGGCCAAGATGGCCTGACGGTAAAGCCGCGCGGGCTTGCACCGCGCGGCAAGACCTACTAAGGGCGGCGCCTGATTCAGCGGGTTCGTCCAGGACTGATCAAATTAACATC
This sequence comes from Sphingopyxis sp., assembly GCA_030655355.1. Lineage (GTDB taxonomy): Bacteria > Pseudomonadota > Alphaproteobacteria > Sphingomonadales > Sphingomonadaceae > Sphingopyxis. The sequence goes on along the minus strand of JAURVS010000346.1, from coordinate 839 downwards.
GAACAAGAAGGTTCTTAAATCATGGCTAAGGCTAAATTTGAGCGGACGAAGCCGCACTGCAACATCGGCACCATCGGTCACGTTGACCATGGCAAGACCTCGCTGACCGCAGCGATCACCAAGGTGCTCGCCGAAACGTCGGGCGGCGTTGCTGTCGACTTCGCAAACATCGACAAGGCTCCCGAAGAGCGCGAGCGCGGCATCACCATTTCGACCGCACACGTCGAATATGAAACCGCTGGTCGCCACTATGCGCACGTCGATTGCCCGGGCCACGCCGACTATGTGAAGAACATGATCACCGGTGCTGCCCAGATGGACGGCGCGATCCTCGTTGTGTCGGCCGCTGACGGCCCGATGCCGCAGACCAAGGAGCACATCCTGCTCGCGAAGCAGGTTGGCGTTCCCACCATGGTCGTCTTCCTCAACAAGGTCGACCAGCTGGACGATCCCGAGCTGCTCGAACTCGTCGAAATGGAAATCCGCGAAGAACTTTCGAAGCGTGGCTTCGACGGCGACAATATTCCGATCGTCAACGGTTCGGCGCTTGCTGCTCTTGAAAGCCGCGACGACGACATCGGCAAGGACGCGATCCTGAAGCTGATGGAAGCTGTCGACAGCTGGATCCCGCAGCCCGACCGTCCGCTCGACAAGCCCTTCCTGATGCCGATCGAAGACGTGTTCTCGATCTCGGGTCGTGGTACCGTTGTGACCGGCCGTATCGAAACCGGCATCGTCAAGGTTGGTGAAGAAGTCGAAATCGTCGGCATCAAGGATACCAAGAAGACCGTCGTGACCGGCGTCGAAATGTTCCGCAAGCTGCTCGACCAGGGCCAGGC
>JAURVS010000344.1 GCA_030655355.1 Sphingopyxis sp. | reverse complement strand
CCGATCGCTGGTTCCGCGCCAATCGCGAAACCCCTCCGGCTGTCGTCTCTGCTTTGCGAATTGTGCAAAACAAACGGGGCGATGGCATGAGAGCCTCGCCCCGAAGCGGCGGCCTATACAGATTCGCGTGAGGAAATCAAGCGCGCGCGGCCAGCTTTTCCAACAGTTCGCGCCCGAATTCGGTGAGCGTGTCGTCGCGCGCGCCGAGGATCAGGATGCGGTCGCCGGGCCGTGCTTCGTCGAGCAGTGCCGCGCCGCACGCCGTGCGCGTCGTCAGATGCACGGCATCGCCGCCGCCCACGACGATATCGGCGACGAGTGCCTCGCTGCCGACGCTGCGGTCAGCGGTGCCGCCGAAATAGACCGGGTCGCTGACGAACAGCCTGTCGTCGGCGCGCATGCCTGCGGCGAAGCTTGCCGCGAGTTCCTTGCCCATCTGGCGGAGCGGACCATAGCCGTGCGGTTGAAAGAAGAGCAGCGCGCGGCCGGGGAGCTCGGCAACGGCAGCGAGCGTTGCCGCAACCTTGTCGGGATTATGCGCGAAATCGTCGATGACCGTGACGCCGCCCGCTTGACCCAAAACTTCGTAGCGGCGCGCGAGACCGGCAAAGTCGGCGAGCGCGGCGACCGACTGTGCGACTGGGATGTTGACTGCCCGCGCTGCGGCGATTGCGGCCAGAGCGTTGGCGGCATTGTGGCGTCCGGGCATCCGCAGCCGGACTTCGTGCCGGTCAGCGGCGAAGCTGACTGCAAAACGGCAACCGTCGGGCAATGCTTCGAAATCGCTGCCGCGCATCGCAGCGCCTTCGCCAAAGCCGAAGCGGAGATTGTTCTGGGCGTTGAACAGCGGCGCGGATTCGGGATCGTCGGCGTTGACAACCGCGACGCGCGCCTTGGCGGTAAAGTCGCCGAACAACTGATGCAATTCGGCAAGGCTCTTGTGGTCGAGGCTGATGTTGGTGACGACCGCGACATCGGGTTGATACAGCGCGATTGACCCGTCGCTTTCATCGACTTCGCTGACGTAAGTTTCGGCGCCGCCGACGAGCGCGCTGGCAAAGGGCATGTCTTCGCCGGAAAAATTGCGCATCACCGCGCCGTTCATCACCGTCGGCTGTCGCCCGACGCTTTCGAGGATCCAGCCGATCATCCCGGTGACGGTCGATTTGCCGCGGGTACCGCCGACCCCGATCGCGCTGTCGGCCGCGTTGAACAGCGCCGCATTGAGGTCGGCGCGCGTCATGCGTGCGAGGCCAAGCGCTTTTGCTGCGGTGATATCGGGGACGCTGTCCTCGATCGCTGCGGACGCTACTAAAATCTGGCCGGCTTTCGGACCGCTGCCGTCCTGCGGGAAAAAGGCGATGCCCTGGCTTTCAAGCCACGCGAATTTTTCGGGCGTGCGGCCCTGATCGCGGCTGCGATCCGATCCCGAAACCGCCGCGCCGCGTGCAGCGACGATCATCGCGAGCGGCAGCATGCCCGACCCGCCGATGCCGCAGAAGAAATAGGATTTGTTTTCGGCCATCGCGGCGCGATATGGCTTTGGCGAAGGGTTTGCAACCAGAGCGGCTCTCCCTGTCCCGTTCGCATCGAGCGAAGTCGAGATGCCTCTCGGCCTTGCCCGCCGACGAGGGGTGTCTCGACTTCGCTCGACACGAACGGATCAAAGGTCGCTCCATGCGTATAGGTATTGTCGCCCCATCGACTCCCATTTTGCCCGATGATGCCGAGGCGGTGCGCGCGCTGGCGAGTCTCGGTTATCCCGATGTCGAACTCATCTTCGACCCGCAATGCTTTGCGACGCATGGCCATTTCGCGGGGGAGGACGGTCACCGCTTTGCCGCACTTGTCGAAATGGCGAACCGCCCCGACATCGACGCGGTCTGGTTTGCGCGCGGCGGCTATGGCGCGTGCCGAATTGCCGAAGATGCGGTTGCCGCGATGACCGATGTCGCACGGCAAAAGGCGTTCCTTGGCTATTCGGATCAGGGCAACCTGCTTGGCGCACTGTACCGCGACGGTTTCGACCATGTTGCGCATGGGCCGATGATCGGCGACATTCGCCGTGATGATGGCGATGCCGCGATACTCCGCGCGCTCGACTGGCTGGTCGCGCGCGATCCGGGGGCGTGCGAGGCGGGGTTGCAGCATGGCGCGCGCCATGCGGCCTTCAACCTGATGACGCTGTCGATGCTGCTCGGCACGCCGCTCGAACCCGACCTTTCCGGACATATTCTGCTGGTCGAGGAAGTCAGCGAATATCTTTATGCGTTCGACCGCGCTTTCTTTAATGTCGCGACCTATCTCGGGCCGCGCGGCCTTGCGGGGCTGCGGCTCGGCCGGGTTAGCGCGATCATCGAGAATGACCGGCCCTTTGGCCTGGAGGTCGAGGACATCGCGCAGCAATGGTGCGCGCGCACCGGCATTCCCTGGCTCGGCCGGGCGGACATCGGCCACGACGCCGCGAACAAGGTCGTGCCCTTCGGCTTGCATCGCGCGGGGTGAAGGAATAGGCGCGAAACCCTTCCATGGCCTCCGCCTCTGCGCGGGGGCGACGATAAAAGGGCAGGGTCATGCGCGCATTTATTTTTCCGGGTCAGGGCAGTCAGGCTGTCGGCATGGGCAAGGCGTTGTCCGACGCATCGCCGGTCGCGCGCGAGGTGTTTCAGGAGGTCGACGACGCGCTGGGGCAGAAGCTGTTCCGGCTGATGAGCGATGGTCCTGCAGAAGAGCTGACGCTGACCGAAAATGCTCAGCCGGCGATCATGGCGAACGCCCTTGCCACGCTACGCGTGCTCGAAAAGGAAGGCGGCGTGACGCTGTCGGCGAAGGCAGACTATGTCGCGGGGCACAGCCTTGGCGAATACAGCGCGCTCTGCGCCGCAGGTGCGTTCGACCTCGCGACCACGGCACGGCTGCTCAAGACGCGCGGACAGGCAATGCAGGCGGCGGTGCCTGTGGGCGTCGGCGCAATGGCGGCGCTGCTGGGCGCAGATATCGAGACGGCGCAGAAGCTCGCCGATGCCGCCGCCGAGGGCGAGGTTTGCACGGTTGCCAATGACAATGACCCGTCGCAGGTGGTGATTTCGGGTCACACCGGCGCGGTCGAGCGCGCCGTCGCGCTGGTCAAGGATTTCGGCATCAAGCGCGGTGTGCTGCTGCCCGTGTCGGCGCCCTTCCATTGCCCTCTGATGCAGGCGGCGGCCGATGCGATGGCCGAAGCGCTTGGGGCGAACCCGCCCGGCGCGCCGCTGGTGCCCGTCGTTGCCAATGTGACGGCAAGTCCGGTCAGCGATGCCGACACGATCCGCGACCTTCTGGTCCAGCAGGTCACTGGCCGTGTGCGTTGGCGCGAAAGCGTTATCGCGATGGAAGCGATCGGCGTTACGCATTTCGTCGAATTCGGCGGCAAGGTCCTCGCGCCGATGGTCAAGCGCAGCGCCGCTGGTGAGGTCGAGACCAGCAGCGTGATTTCGATGGATGACATCGAGGCATTACTCAAGTCGCTCTAAAATCCAGATTTCAGGAGAATAATATGTTCGATCTTACCGGCATGACTGCCCTCGTCACCGGCGCTTCGGGCGGGATTGGCTCGGCTGTCGCCCAGGCACTGGCGGCGCAAGGCGCCCGGCTTGCTGTATCGGGATCCAACGCCGACAAGCTGAACGCGTTTCGCGACACGCTCGGGGGCGATCATGTTGCGCTGCCGTGCAATCTAGGTGACGCCGCCGCAGTTGACGCGCTCGTGCCGTCGGCAGTTGAGGCGCTCGGCAAGCTCGATATTCTTGTGAACAATGCCGGGGTGACGCGTGACAATCTGATCATCCGGATGAAGGATGAGGAGTGGCTGGACGTCATCCGCATCAATCTGGAGGCCAATTTCCGCCTCGCGCGTGCGGCTGCCAAGCCGATGATGAAGGCGCGCTTTGGCCGTATCATCTCGATCACCAGCGTCGTCGGCGCGACGGGCAATCCGGGGCAGGCGAATTATGCGGCATCGAAGGCCGGCGTGACCGGGCTGACCAAAGCGCTCGCGCAGGAACTGGCGAGCCGCGGCGTCACCGCAAACTGCGTCGCTCCGGGCTTTATCGCGACCGCGATGACCGACGACCTGCCCGACGCGCAGAAGGAGGCGCTCAACCAGCGTATCCCCGCGGGCCGGATGGGCGAGGGCAGCGATATTGCCGCCGCGGTGGTCTATCTCGCGTCGAAGGAAGCGGGATATGTCACCGGCCAGACGTTGCATGTGAACGGCGGGATGGCCATGCTGTCCTGAGGGATCGCATGACGAGGGTGGAAGGATTCGTTGATGTATAAGGCTTTGATGGCGGGCGTAGCGTTGGCGTTGGCGACGCTGCCAGGTGCCGTACTGGCGCAGGAGGGCGCGAAATTCGATTGCGTCGTCACCTCGGTGCCGCAGGCAACCAGGGCATCGATCGGACGTGCGATGGCGGGCGATGGCGACGAAGCTGCACGCGATGCGCTGTTCAAGCAACTCGCTGTCGTTACCGACGACTGTGTCGCACGCCAAGGCATTGCCGAAGAGGATAAGGCTGCATATTTCGATTACAGCCTTGCCCGCATCTCGCGCGAGTGGCTGGTCGGCGATATTTCAAAGCTCAACCTGTCGACCACGGTGGTCGACAAGGCGCTGGATTTCGGTCCTCGCGGTGCAAATCCCGACCTGACGGGCGAGATGTCCGAAGATCAGATCATGGCGATCGTGCAGGCTTATATCGAAAGCGGCGTTGACATTGAAAAGGTCGACAGCGCCGTGTGGGAAAAGGTCGGCGCTTATGCGGCCGCCACGTCAATCTATTGGAACAAGCGCAAGCTGCTCCCATTTTGATTAGACGGCCCCCGCCTTCGCGGGGGCCGCCAATCTTTAGAAGCTCGCCCGCGCGGTCAGGCGGAAGTCACGGCCCGCCAGCGGGACATAGTCCTTGGTAAAGCTGGCGTGGCGCCGTGCCTCGACGTCGAAGATATTGTTCGCCGACAGGCTGAGCGTCAGATTCTTCGTGTCGGGAAGCGGGCGCCAGCTGAGCGAGGCGTTGACCAGCGTAAAGCCGTCGGTTGGTGTCTCGAACTGTGCCGTGCGCGTCTGGTCATCGGTCCATTCGACCTCGACGCGCGCATCGACGCGCTCGCCTTGCGCCTCAAGCCCGCCGAGAACGCGTAGCGGTGGAATGCGCGGCACGTTGCGATCGAGCCCCGCGTTCTTGATCTTCGCGCGTGTCATGTCGGCGGTCACGTCGCCGACGATGTTGAACCCGCCGATCTGCGCCAGCCGCGCGCTCGCTTCTGCTTCGAAACCCCAGACGCGGGCGTCGCGCTGGAAATATTGGAAGACGGGCAATTCATCGACTTCTGCGCCGGTCGCAGCCGAATAGACAAAATTGTCGAACCAGTTTGAATAGCCGGTAAGGCTGAAATTGAACGCATCGGTCTTGATCTTGAACGAGGCTTCGGCGCCCCAGTTGGATTCGCGCTTGAGGTTCGGATCGCCCAACTCGAAGCTCTGCGTCGCGATATGCGGGCCGTTCGATAGCAATTCCTCGGCCGACGGTGCGCGCACCGCACGCGAGACTGAAACCCCGAATTTGGCGCCTTCGAACACATCATAGGTCGCGCCCAGCGCGCCCGAGAAACTGTCGAAACTGCGGTCGAAATTCAGCGTCTGCGCACGGATGCTAGTCTTTTCATAACGCGCCGCGGCCTCGAGACCGAGCGGGCCCATCGTGAGTTCCTGCAGCGTAAAAAGCGCGAACTGGTCGGTCAGATTGCGCGGCACAAATGCCTCTGCGCCGACGGCATTGAAGTCGCGGTGGCTATATTGCACGCCGCTCGCGCCGCGCCAGCCGCCGCGGTCATTCTGCGCCAGCTCGATACGGCCTTCGACGCCCTGGTTGGTGAAGACGGTGCCAATCTCGTCGCCTTCAAACTCGGTGTGCTTATAGTCGGCGAAGCCCGCGCGGATGCGCAGCTTGTCGAAGAATCCGTCGCCCAGCTCGACTTCGCCGCGCACGTCGGCACGCCATTGCTTCATGCCGATCGTAACGGGGCCTTCGCCATGGTCATGCCCGCCTTCACCTTCCTCGCCGCCATGGTCGTGCGCGGTGTCGGGGCGGTCAGGTACGCCATAGTTGGTGTCGAAATAGCCGATCGAGATGCCGAGCTGTCCGCCATCATTGATCAGCGACAGGCCGCCACCGGCGGTCCAGGTTTCGCTCTGGGTATTGTCGATCTTGCCGCGCTTGCCAGCCTGTGCGGTCAGTTCCGCCGCTTCATCGAGATGCCCGTCCTCGACTTCATGTTCGGCGAGGTGGAGCAAGTCGCCGCGGATGCCCGGCGCATAGACGAAGCCGCCGCTGCGTGTGTCGCCGGTCTTGCGCCAGCTGCCGTCGAGATGCGCGACGATCTGCGGGCTCAGCGCGACGTCGATCGAGCTGCCGACGTTGCGGTCGTTCGCCGCAGTCGCATAGCCGCCGATGGCGTCGATATGGACATGGTCGGAAGGCACTTTGCGCGGGATCCGGCGGTCGAACAGATTGACCGCACCGCCGATCGCCTGGCTGCCGAACAGCAGCACGGCGGGGCCGCGGAGAATCTCGACGCGTTCGACGGTCAGCGGGTCGATCGTCACCGCATGGTCGGCGGAGGTGTTCGATGCATCGATCGATCCGATGCCGTCGGTCAGGATGCGGACTCGCTCACCCGAAAAGCCGCGGAGTACGGGGCGCGAGGCGCCGGGCGAAAAGCTGGTTGCCGACACGCCCGGCTGGCGCGTCAGCGTGTCGCCAATCTGTCCGCGCATGTCGCGCGCCAGTTCGTCGCCTTCAAGCACCGACACATTGCCAAGAATGTCGAGGCTACGAACATAGGGTGCGGTGACGACGATCGCCTCGCCGGTATGCACATCGTCGCCGCTGCCCGCCGCGGCGCGGTCCTGCGCAAAAGCGGGGGCGGCAAGGACGATGGCGAAGGTGAAACCGACTGAGCAAAGAAAACGCATGAGGGGAGAGTCCTGTTGTTATTGCGACCTGTTCGGGGGTGCCAGTAATGATATACTGTCACAATGACAAGTCTGTGTGCGTGCGTCCCACGTCGTTGGTCGGACGTCGATGTCCGTTGGTCGACAAAGGCCGACAATCGCCCGATCAAGCGAAGCTGTCTTGCGGCAGACCCGACCCGGCCCTAAATCACCCTTATGACTATTGCTGCAAACAGCCTCGACCTCATCGGCCACACCCCGCTGGTGCTGCTCAAGGGGCCGAGCGAAGCCACGGGCTGCGAAATCTGGGGGAAGTGCGAATATGCCAACCCCGGCGGATCGGTGAAGGACCGCGCGGCGCTGTATATCGTCCGCGATGCCGAGGAGAATGGCAGCTTGCGGCCCGGCGGCACGATCGTCGAGGGGACGGCCGGAAATACCGGCATCGGTCTCGCGCTCGTTGCCAACGCGCTCGGCTACAAGACGATCATTGTCATGCCCGACAACCAGAGCGCCGAGAAAATGGCGACAATCCGCGCGCTTGGCGCCGAGCTGGTGCTTGTCCCGCCTGCGCCCTTCGCCAATCCAGGCCATTTTGTTCACACCTCGCGCCGCATCGCCGAGGAAACCGAAAATGCGGTCTGGGCCAATCAATTCGACAATATCGCCAACCGCAAATCGCATATCTTCGGTACCGCCGAAGAGATTTGGGAACAGATGGATGGCCGCATCGACGGCTTCACCTGTTCGGCGGGAACCGGCGGCACGATCGCGGGAACCGGGCTGGGGCTGAAAGCGCACAACCCCGAGATCGTCATCGCGCTGACCGATCCGCATGGCGCGGGGCTCTATAATTATTATCAGTGCGGCGAATTGAAAGCCGAGGGCAC
>JAURVS010000339.1 GCA_030655355.1 Sphingopyxis sp. | reverse complement strand
TGCCGCCCGAAATCGGTCATCCCGTCATGCTGCGGCGCGTCGGTCGCGCTGTCGGCCCATGGCGTCGTCTTGCCGTGCGTCAGCGTCATGTATCGCACGCCCATACCGTAGAGCTCGCGCAGCACCGCAAGGCTCGACCCGATCGACTGGCCGCCCTCGGCGCCGAGCATCCCGGCAATCTTGCCCGCCTTCATCGCCGTCACCAGCTCGCCGCTGTTCGACGCGAGCATCAGATCATTCGGGTAACGCGCGATCAACCGCTTCGCGACGTCGATCTGTTCGATCGTCTGCTGCACGGCCTGCTGCTCATTGCTGTTCGACGGCACATAGACCGACCAGAATTGCGCCCCGACATGGCCCTTGCGCAGACGCTGGATATCGGTGTGCATCACCGTTCCGTCCGCCTTGGGCTTGGTCGTGTCGCGAAAATCGAAGTCGTTGATCACATTGCCGACCTGCCCACGCAATTCCCATGGCACGTCATTATGCCCGTCGAACACCGGCGCTTTCCTGAGCGCGGCTTCGGCGATCGCCTCGGGCGATTTCTGCGCCGTGGCGGGGGTGGAGATCAGGGCGATGGCGGCAAGGCCGGCGAGCAGGATGGGCTTGTTCATGGACCGCGACCTTACGTGCTTGCGCGGTCTGCGCAAGCCCTGCTTGACGGACGCGTAAAGCCCGCGCAGCATAATCGGCATGACAGCCTTTGACGACTGGCGCGCGCGCTCACCCTATTATGACGAAACCCACGAAGCGCTGGCGCAAAGCGTTCGCCGTTTTGTCGCGCGCGAGATTGCGCCGCACATCGACCGCTGGGAAGCCGAGGGCGAATTGCCGCGCGAACTGCACAAAAAAGCCGCTGACGCGGGCGTGCTTGGGCTGCGCTATCCCGAACAATATGGCGGGCACAGCGAAGGCTTCGACAATTTCCACAGCCTCGTCCTGACCGAGGAACTCGCCGCGGTCGGTGCAGGCGGGCTCGGCGCGTCGCTGATGACGCACGGCATCGGGCTGCCGCCGATCCTTGCATTGGGCTCCGAAGAGCTGAAACAGCGCGTCGCTCCGCCCGTGCTCGCGGGCGACAAGATCATCGCACTCGGCATCACCGAGGCGAGCGGGGGCAGCGATGTCGCGAACCTCAAGACGACTGCAGTCCGCGACGGCGATGATTATGTCGTCAACGGCGGCAAGATGTTCATCACCAGCGGGATGCGCGCCGACTGGCTGACCTGCGCCGTGCGCACCGGCGGACCCGGCGGCGCAGGCATCTCGCTCCTCCTCATCGACATGGACAGCCCCGGCGTCGAACGCACGCGCCTCGACAAGATGGGCTGGCGCTGCAGCGACACCGCCGCAATCCATTTCAGCGACGTCCGCGTCCCCGCCGAAAATCTGATCGGTCAGGAAAATGCCGGTTTCATCGGCATCATGCGCAATTTCAACAGCGAGCGGCTCGGCATGGCTATGGGCTGCTGCGCTTTTGCCCGCGTCGCGATGGCCGAGGCCGCCGAATGGGCGCAGAATCGCGAAACCTTCGGCAAGCCGCTCGTCGGCCACCAGTCGATCCGCATCAAGCTCGCCGACATGGAACGCCAGATCGAAGCAACGCAGGCGTGGGTCGACCTTGCCGCATGGCAGGTCAAGAACGGCAAGGACCGCCCCGCCGATTTCGCGATGCTCAAGGTGCAGGCGACGCGAATGCTCGAAAGCGTCGCGCGCGAAGCAGCGCAGGTGCTCGGCGGCGCGAGCTATATCACCGGCAGCAAAGTCGAACGCATCTACCGCGAAGTCCGCGTCAACGCGATCGGCGGCGGCAGCGAGGAGATTATGCTGGATCTGGCGGGACGGCAACTGTTCGGGGGAAAGCGTTAGGCCGCGCCCTCGTCGCGACCCTCGTCACGTTGCTTGTCGGCCAGCGCC
>JAURVS010000338.1 GCA_030655355.1 Sphingopyxis sp. | reverse complement strand
AACGCGCGTGGATCTTGTCGTCGACAAGGTGATGAAGCTTGAGGATATACATATATCCCACCGTCACCTTGCGGTCGAAGCGATCGCCCGAGCGCCCGTCGTACAGATCGACCTGACCCGACCGGTCAAGACCGGCACGCTCCAGCATCGCCGACACGTCGCCTTCACGCGCGCCGTCGAACACCGGCGTCGCGAAAGGCACGCCCACCGACAGATTTCCGGCGAGTTCGATGACCTGTTCGGTCGTACGCGCCTTGATCTCGTCGGCATATTCGTCGCCATAGGCATGAAGCAGCGCATCGCGAACCGCTTCGGGCGGAGCGCCCGCCTCGGGGTCGGGATTCGCCATCCGCCATTCATCAAGCGCCTCGGTGATCTTGCGACCAAAACCGCGCGACGCCCAGCCAAGGTGCGTCTCCAGAATCTGACCGACGTTCATTCGCGACGGCACACCCAGCGGGTTGAGCACGAAGTCGACGTGCGTGCCATCTTCGAGGAACGGCATGTCTTCGACCGGCAGGATGCGGCTGATGATGCCCTTGTTGCCGTGACGGCCAGCCATTTTGTCGCCCGACTGAAGCTTGCGCTTCACTGCGACGAAGACCTTGACCATCTTGAGCACGCCCGGGGCGAGTTCGTCGCCACGCTGCAGCTTTTCGACGCGATCTTCGTACTTCGCGCTGATGCGCTTGATCGCATCGTCATACTGCGCCTTGATCGCTTCGAGAGCGGTCTGGCTGTTGTCTTCGACAACTGCCAGCTTCCACCAATCGGCACGATCGAGTTCGATCAGCATTTCTTCGGTAACGACATCGCCCTTCTTCAGGCCCTTCGGCACCGCGCTGGTCGCTTGACCGATCAGGATGTCCTTGAGGCTGGAGAAAGTCGCGCGGTTAAGAATTGCGCGTTCGTCGTCCGAGTCCTGCTTCAAACGCTCGATTTCTTCGCGTTCGATCGCAATCGCGCGTTCGTCCTTGTCGATACCATGACGGTTGAAGACGCGGACTTCGACGACCGTTCCCGACACGCCCGGCGGCAGACGGAGCGAGGTGTCGCGCACGTCGCTGGCCTTTTCGCCAAAGATCGCGCGCAGCAGCTTTTCTTCCGGCGTCATCGGCGATTCACCCTTGGGGGTGATCTTGCCGGCCAGAATGTCGCCCGGGCCTACTTCGGCGCCGATGTAGACGATGCCCGCTTCGTCGAGGTTGCGAAGCGCTTCCTCGCCGACGTTCGGAATGTCGCGCGTGATGTCTTCAGGGCCAAGGCGCGTGTCGCGCGCGGTGACTTCGAATTCCTCGATGTGGATCGAGGTGAAGACGTCGTCCTTCACGATGCGTTCGCTGATGAGGATACTATCCTCATAGTTATAGCCGTTCCACGGCATGAACGCGACGAGCACATTCTTGCCGAGAGCCAGTTCGCCCAACTCGGTTGACGGACCGTCGGCGATGATGTCGCCGCTGCGAACGATCTCGCCCACCTTCACCAGCGGACGCTGGTTGATGCAGGTGTTCTGGTTCGAACGCTGGAACTTCTGGAGACGATAGATATCGACGCCCGATTTGCCGGGCTCGACCATATCGGTCGCACGGATAACGATACGCGTTGCGTCGACCTGATCGATCACGCCGCCGCGGCGCGCCGCGATGGCCGCACCCGAGTCCCGCGCAACGGTTTCTTCCATGCCGGTACCGACGACCGGAGCCTCGGCCCGGATCAACGGCACAGCCTGACGCTGCATGTTCGAACCCATGAGTGCGCGGTTGGCGTCATCGTTTTCGAGGAACGGGATCAGCGACGCCGCGACCGAAACGAGCTGCTTCGGCGACACGTCCATCAGTGTGATCTGATCGCGCGGAGCCATCAGGAATTCGCCTGCTTCACGCGCCGAAATCAGTTCGTCGATGAAGCTGCCATCTTCGTTGAGATCGGCGTTTGCCTGCGCAACCGTGTGCTTCTGCTCTTCCATCGCCGACAGATAGACGACGTCGTTCGTCACCTTGCCGTCGACGATGCGGCGGTACGGGGTTTCGATGAAGCCATATTTGTTGACGCGTGCGAAAGTCGCCAGCGAGTTGATCAGACCGATGTTCGGGCCTTCCGGCGTTTCAATCGGGCAGATACGGCCATAGTGCGTCGGGTGAACGTCGCGGACTTCGAAGCCTGCGCGTTCGCGCGTCAGACCGCCGGGCCCGAGCGCCGAAACGCGACGCTTGTGCGTCACTTCGGAGAGCGGGTTGGTCTGATCCATGAACTGCGAGAGCTGCGACGAGCCGAAGAATTCGCGAACCGCTGCAACTGCAGGCTTCGCGTTGATCAGATCGTTCGGCATGACGGTCGACACGTCGACCGAGCTCATGCGCTCTTTCACGGCGCGCTCCATGCGGAGCAGACCGACGCGATACTGGTTTTCCAGCAATTCGCCCACCGAGCGGACGCGACGGTTACCGAGGTTGTCGATATCGTCGATTTCGCCCTTGCCGTCCTTGAGGTTCACCAACTCCTTGACGACGGCGAGGATGTCCTCGCTGCGCAGCGTGGTGACCGTGTCCTCGGCATCGAGGCTGAGGCGCATGTTGAGCTTGACGCGGCCCACGGCCGACAGGTCGTAGCGCTCGGGGTCGAAGAACAGGCCGCCGAACAGCGCTTCCGCGGTTTCGCGCGTCGGCGGTTCGCCCGGACGCATGACGCGATAGATGTCAGAAAGCGCCTGGTCGCGGTCTTCGGCCTTGTCGGCCTTGAGCGTGTTGCGGATCCAGGGGCCCGTGTTGTTGTGGTCGATGTCGAGCAGCACGAGCTTGTCGATGCCGGCAGCATCGATCTTCTCGAGATTTTCGGCGCTCACTTCGTCGCCGGCTTCGATGTAGATCTCGCCCGTCGACTCGTTGATGAGGTCATAGGCGCTGTAACGGCCGAAGATTTCCTCGGTCGGGATCAACAGCGTGTCGAGACCATCCTTTGCAGCCTTGTTGGCAAGGCGCGGGCTGATCTTGTGGCCGGCAGCGAAAACAACTTCGCCAGTCTTGGCGTCGACGACGTCGAAGGCAGGCTTCGAACCGCGCCAATTTTCGACCATGAACGGAACGCGCCAGCCAGCTTCCGCACGCTCGAAAACGAGGCGGTCATAGAAATCGTTGAGGATTTCTTCGCCCGTCATGCCCAGCGCGTAAAGAAGGCTGGTGACCGGCAGCTTGCGCTTGCGGTCGATACGGACGTTGACGATGTCCTTGGCGTCGAATTCGAAATCGAGCCACGAACCACGATATGGAATGACGCGGGCAGCGAACAGGAACTTGCCCGACGAGTGAGTCTTGCCGCGGTCATGGTCGAAGAGCACACCAGGCGAACGGTGCATCTGCGACACAATGACGCGCTCAGTGCCGTTGACGAAGAACGTGCCGTTCTCGGTCATCAGCGGCATGTCGCCCATGTAAACGTCCTGCTCCTTGATATCGAGCACCGAACGCGTGTCGGTTTCGCTGTCGACTTCAAAGACGATCAGACGCAGCGTGACCTTCATCGGCGCTGCATAGGTGATGCCGCGCTGACGGCACTCGTCGACGTCATATTTGGGGGCTTCAAGTTCATAATGAACGAAGTCGAGCTCGGCGGTGCCGGCGAAATCGCGGATCGGGAACACGCTGCGCAGCGTCTTCTCGAGACCCGAGACATATCCGATCGAAGGATCGGAGCGCAGGAACTGTTCATAGGATTCGCGCTGAACCTCGATGAGGTTGGGCATTTCCACGGCTTCGTGGATGTTACCAAACAGCTTGCGGATTCGCTTGGTCGCGGTTGCTTCGAGGGCTTTGCCCACCGACTTCGCCTTGGTCGCCATAAGTGATTGTCTCGCCTGTCAAAAATCAAAATCGCGAGCGCTCCGACGCGAAAAAAGCCGCAGGCAACCGTTGCCGGTTTACCGCAGCTTTCCACGCCTGTCGAAATCCCCA
>JAURVS010000334.1 GCA_030655355.1 Sphingopyxis sp. | reverse complement strand
CGTCGCCAGATAATCGGCAGTCGCATCGACGACATTCTGGATCACGCGCGCGGTCTGCATCGCACCGTCAAAACTGCCGCGCCGCCGGATCGTCCCTTTGCGCAGACGCGTCCAGCCGGCGAGGAAGAAGAAGATGACGAGAACGGCAAAGAAGAGCTGGATCGCCGCCACAGGCGCCGACGTGATGAAATAGTCGAACACAGAGGTCGGAGCCGTCGCCGCGACCGCCTGCGCCGTGGCCTCGGTTCCGCTCGCGACTGACATCAAGGTGCGGTCGACGAAACGTTGCAGGGTCGAGTAAAAATCGATCAGCGGCGCAAGATTGCTCTGAATACGTGGGATCGAGTCGGGAAGCCGCGCGAACCAGCCCGTCGCGGGCACGACAATGATTGCCAGCGCGGCATTGATGATCGCCAGAAACGACGCCAGCGCGAGAAAGGACGCGAGCGCCGACGGCACGCCGCGCCGCTCCAGCCATTCGAGCAGCGGGACGAGGGCGATCGCGATCACGATCGCCGCGGTGAGCGGCAGAAAGAATTCGGCGCCCGCCTGCAAGGCGAAAGGCAAACCGAGGCAGAAGGACGCGCCGAGGATGAGCGCAAGCGCGGCCAGAAGCCGGTCGCGGCGGAAATCGTCGATCTCGATCTGGTGCAGCGGATTGGACGGCGGCGAGCGCGTATCCTTGCTGCCCCTGTCTTCCGCCACCCCTGCTCTCCTCGTTAACCCCCTCATCTTACGCGCGGTTCACATTTTGCGCCAGTCGCCCCGTTTTGCGACGAAGCGAGTGCCTCCGCTGTCCCCATCTGGGTCAAAACGCGTCTTTCTTCCTGCTTTTTAACCAGAAATTACCCTTTTTCGTCGACTGAAGGCTCCAAGGACCAACCTATTCGGAGTCAAAGTGATGATGAAAGCGCCTGTGGGGGGCGCGAAGCATCAGCTTCTTCCCTCTTGTTCAGCACTCGCCCTGCTGGCCGCGATCGCGCTGCCAATGCAGGCCCAGGCCGCCGGTACACGCGCCGGCTCGACCATCAGCAACACCGCGAGCGCGAGCTATGACACGGGCGGTGGTCCGACGACGATCGATTCGAATCGCGTCGACCTGCTCGTCGACGAATTGCTCGACGTCACGGTCGATTCGAGCAACCCTGCCGATGTTCCCACGACGCCGGGCGCGACGGGCCAAGTGCTGACTTTCTCGGTCACCAACAATGGCAATGGCGTCGAAGCCTTCCGGCTCAGCACGATCGCGAACGCGGGCGGCGACAATTACGACCCCGTCGTCACGCAGATCTATATCGACAATGGCGACGGCCTTTTCGACGCCAGCACCGACACGCTTTACACGGCGGGCGCGAATGATCCCTCGCTGAACCCCGACGCGAGCGTCACCGTCTTCGTCGTCGCAACGACTCCGGGCACCGTTGTCGACGGCAATCGCGGCATCGTCAGCCTCGTCGCTGCAGCAACGACCGGTACCGGAACGCCGGGCACCAGCTTTGCAGGTCGGGGCGAAGGCGGCGGCGACGCTGTCGTCGGTTCGACCGGGGCCGACGGCCAGGATGCGGGCGGCTATGTGGTCTCGGCCGCAACCGTGACGCTCGTCAAATCGGCGGTTGTCACAAATTCGCTAGGCACCACCGACCCGATCCCGGGCGCGACGATCACTTACACGATTGTCGCGACCGTTGCGGGCAGCGGATCGGTCAACGGCCTCGCGATCACCGATAATATTCCCGCGAATACGACCTATGTTCCCGGCTCGATCACGCTCGGCGGCGCCAGCCTGTCCGACGTAGTCGACGCCGATGCCGGGGACTTCAACAGCACCCGGATCAATGTCTCGCTCGGCACCGTTGCGGGCGGCCAGACCCGTAGTGTCACTTTCCGTACCACGATCAGATGATGGAGATGCGCATGCGCACGGCTCTTTTCCTTTTGCTTGCCGCCCTTTTGCCGGCGCAGGCGTTCGCCGCGAACAATGTGGCGCTCGACAATAATGTGTTCGTCGAACGCGTGTCGATCGACGCCCAGGGCAAGCAGCGAATTGTGCTCGAAGAACCGAAGGTTGTCGTTCCCGGCGACCGGCTCGTCTTCGTGCTCAACTATCGCAATGCCGGTGCGCAGCCGGCGGACAAGTTCGTGATCACCAACCCGATGCCCGCCGCGGTCCGCTTTGCGGATGCTGGCGACACGCAGCCGCTGGTTTCGGTCGATGGCGGCAAGCAGTGGGGGCTGCTGTCCGATCTTTCCGTTGCGATGAACGATGGCTCGCGCCGCGCAGCACAGCCAGCGGACGTCACGCACGTCCGCTGGGCTTTCCAGAAGCCGATCCCGGTCGGCGGAACGGGCAAGCTCATGTTTCGGGGAGTTGTCAAATAATCCAATAAGATAAACCGCTTAACGGTTGCCAGCGGTGGGGAAACGGCAACCAACATACAGCCCAGGAGCTCAGCTATGACCAGCAAGCTGACGTATATGGGTGTCATCGGTCTGGCGGCGCTTTCGAGCGTCGCCGCCACCCCGGCGTTTGCCGCCGGGACGACCGCGGGCACCACGATCACCAATACCGCCACCGTCGACTATCAGGTCGGTGGCGTCGCGCAGGGACAGCAGACGGCGTCGAACAATTTCACCGTCGACCGCCGGATCAACCTGCTTGTCGAAGAAGTGGGGACGGTCACGACCAATGTCGTGCCGGGCCAGGCGAACGCCGTCACGACGTTCCAGCTGACCAACAGCTCGAACGAAACGCTCGACTTCGCGCTCGTCGCCTCGCAAATCGCCGGCGGCACCGCCGCGCATGGCGGCACCGACACGTTCAACGTGAATAACGTTCGGATCTACCGCGATAATACCGCGACGGGCACGGTCGGCAGTTGGGATGCAGGGGATACCCTCATCACCAGCTATATCGACGAACTCGTCGTCGATACCGCAATCCGCCTGTTTGTTGTCGCCGATATTCCGGCAGCGCTCGCCAACAACGCCGTTGCGGGTGTCACGCTGCGTGCGACTGCCCGCGAAGGCGGCCTGGTCGGCACGCAGGGTGCAGCGATCACCGAAACGACCGGCGCCAATACGGCAGGCAAGGATACTGTCTTTGCCGACATCGCGGGCGTGACCGGCGATGCGGCGCGCGACGGCTCGCACAGCGACAACGACGACTATACCGTTCAGACGGCGACGCTTGCGGTCACCAAGACCAGCCGTGTCATCTCGGATCCGTTCAACAACACGACGAATCCGAAGCTGATCCCGGGTGCGGTGGTCGAATATTGCATCGCAGTCACGAACTCCGGCGGCGCTGCGGCGACATCGGTTGCGATCAATGACCCGGTTCCGGGCCAGTTGACGTTCAACGCGGGTACAATCCTCCTGGGGGGCACTGTCACCAGCGGGACGTGCGATTTCAACGGCACCGCGGGCGGCAGTTACGCGGCGCCGAATGTGTCGGGGACGATCGCTTCGATCGCCGCCGGCGCGTCCAGCACGCTCGTCTTCCGCGCGACCGTCAACTGATCGGGTAACGAGCGGAGCAGCGGTTGTTCCGGCACGAGCCGGGCGCCGCTGCTCCCTTCGGAGCTTGTATGGCACTCCGCACGAAATTTTCCGGCCTTGTGACCGCTCTGGTCGCAGCAGCATTGCTGCCTGCGATACCCGAGGCGCGCGCGCAGGTGATCACGAACACGGCTTCGGCGCAGTGGACGCATGACGGGCAACCGGGTCAGGCGCTGTCGAACCGCGTCGATGTGACGGTGACACCGCGTCCGCCCGAGCGGCCGACGATTACGACCTATCGGCTCACTAATGGCGGCGGCGACCGTTCGGTGCCGCTCGCGCCCACTCAGTGTGCCCGACCGGGGGTTCGCGCAGCCGCGCTCGGCTCAAATGACACCAGCACCATTCCGCTTAGCGGCGTCTATGAGGGCATTTCTACCGCCCCCGCTTCACTTCAAAGCGCCAACAATTTTCGCGCCGGCGAAGTTCTGGTCGTCGGGGTTACGCTCGCATCGGCAAATGTCGATCCGCAGTTGCGTGACACTCTATCGGTCGTTCTCGATCTCGAAAATGGCGACAGCGAACAGATCGTGCTGACCGAGACCGCCAACAATAGCGGCGAATTTGTCGGCATCATCAACACGATCGGCGTCCCGCCTGCGGTCGTCGCGGGCGATTGCCGCCTGTCGGTCAATCCGGGAGCACCACTGACGCTGCGCGTAACCGATCAGGCGAGCGCCAGCCTTGTCGCGCTGGCTACGATCAACTTCCTCGTCGATCCGTTCGGCATCGTATTCGACAGCGGCGACGGCGCTCCCGTCGCCGGGAGCCGGGTCACGATCATCGACACTGCGACCGGACAACCCGCGCAGGTGTTTGGCGACGACGGCGTTTCCGCCTATCCCTCAAGCGTCGTGACGGGGCAGAGCGTCACCGATGCAGGCGGAACGACCTACAATTTCCCGCCGGGCGACTATCGCTTTCCCTTCGTCGCGCCGGGCACCTATCGCCTCGTCGTGTCGCCGCCTGCTCCTTACACAGCACCATCGACTTCGAGCGCGGCTGCGCTGGCAGGCCTGCGCCGCCCCGACGATGGTCAGCCATTCACCATCAATGACGCGAGCTATGGCAACAGCTTCACGCTGAGCAGCCCTGCGCCCGTGCGCGTCGACATCCCTGTCGACCAACCCGGCCTGCCGCTGATCCTGCGCAAGACGACTTCGACGCAGGTCGCGGTGCCCGGCGATGTCATCCAGTATCGTATCGAAGTCGCCAATCGCGACGCGAGCCGCAACACCGGCGCGGTCACCGTTCGCGACGTTCTGCCCGCAGGCATGCGCCTTCGCGCCGACACCGTGCGCCTCGATGGCGTTCGCGTCGATGCAGTCGTTCAGGCGAATGGCCGCGAGTTCGCTGTCACCGTTCCCGGCATTGCGGCATCGCGCTCGTCGCTGCTCACGTATCTGGCCGAAGTCATCGTGTCGGCGCAGCCGGGCAATGCACTCAACAGCGCGACCGCCACCGACAATCGCGGGTCGACGAGCAATGTCGCCGAAGCCACGATTTCGATCAAACGCGATCAGCTGGGTGATCGGATGACGATCATCGGCCGCATCACCGACGGTGGCTGCACGGTCGATCCGGGCAAAGCCGACGGGATCGCGGGCGTGCGCGTGATGCTTCAGGACGGCAGCTATACCGTCACTGACGAGGACGGCCGCTATCATTTCGAAGGCGTCCGCCCCGGCCTGCACGTCGTTCAGATCGACCCGTCAACGCTGCCACTCGACCGCGAGCCGATCGACTGCGCCCGTTCGACACAAGGCGCCGGTAGCGCGATCTCGCGTTTCGTCGAAGGCCGCGGCGGCGCGCTGAAGCGCGCCGATTTCCGCGCCGTCGCCAGCGCACCGCGCGCTGC
>JAURVS010000318.1 GCA_030655355.1 Sphingopyxis sp. | reverse complement strand
GGGGATGAACGGCGCGCGTTCGCGGGTCAAGGGGGGAGAGTCGCCTTGCGCTGCGAAAAGTGGGTGCTATGGGGGCGCCATGCGAACCGCCACAGTCCAGCGCACGACCAAGGAAACGGATATCGCGATCGCCGTCAATCTCGACGGAACGGGCGAATATTCGGTGTCCACCGGTATCGGTTTTCTCGACCATATGGTCGAGCAATTGTCGCGCCACTCGCTCATCGACATCTCCATGCAGGTGAAGGGCGATCTTCACATCGACCAGCACCATACTGTCGAGGATTCGGCGCTCGCACTCGGCGAAGCGGTCGCGAAGGCACTCGGCGACAAGCGCGGCATCGCGCGCTACGGCGAAGCCCATGCGCCGATGGACGAAACGCTGACACGCTGCGTGCTCGACATTTCTGGGCGGCCGCACTGCGTCTATAAATCGGCCTTCTCGCAGCCGCGGCTCGGCGAGATGGACACCGAGATGTTTCCTCACTGGTTCCACAGTTTCGCCCAGACCGCGGGTATCACGCTGCACATCGAGATGCTGTACGGCGAGAATAACCATCACATCGCCGAAAGCATGTACAAGGCGCTGGCGCGAGCGTTGCGTCAGGCGGTCGAAATCGACCCGCGCAAGGGTGACGCGATCCCCTCGACCAAGGGGGTCCTCTAGGACCAAATCATGAGCAGCATTGCCCTGATCGACTATGGCGCGGGCAATCTTCGCTCAGTGCATAACGCCCTCGTCGCGGCGGGCGCGGAGAATGTCGTCGTCACCGCCGATCCCGATGTCGTGTCCAAGGTCGACCGCATCGTGCTGCCGGGGGTCGGGGCGTTTGCCGCGTGCATGAATGGGCTTTCCGCGATCGATGGACTTATCGAGGCAATGGATCGCCGCGTGCGACGCGATGGCGCGCCGTTCCTTGGCATCTGCGTCGGCATGCAGTTGCTCGCCGACGCGGGCGAGGAGCGAGGGCTGCACAAGGGGCTGGGTTGGATCGGTGGCACAGTCCGCGCGTTCGATCCGCAACCGGGGTTGCGCATTCCGCATATGGGCTGGAATGATGTCGTGCCGAGCGTCGCGCATCCGGTGATCGCAGCGGGCGAGGCCTATTATCTCCACGGCTATCATTTCGCCGACACGGCCGATGTCGCGGCGACCAGCAGCCATGGTGAGACTTTCACTGCCGTTGTGGCGCGCGACAACATCATTGGCGTGCAGTTCCATCCCGAAAAAAGCCAGGCCTATGGGCTTGCGACACTCGAAAGGTTCCTGACGTGGCGGCCCTGACCATCTTTCCTGCGATCGACCTCAAGGGTGGACAGGTGGTGCGTCTCGCCGAGGGCGATATGGCGCGCGCAACCGTCTATGGCGACGATCCCGCGGCGCAGGCGCGTTTGTTCGCCGACGCGGGCGCCTCGCACCTTCATGTTGTCGACCTCGACGGCGCTTTTGCGGGCGCCAGCGTCAATGGCGCGGCGGTCGAGAGCATCATTGCGGCGTTCCCGGGCAAGGTGCAGGTCGGCGGCGGCATCCGTGATCGCGCTGGCGTCGATCGCTGGCTTGCGCTTGGCGTCGATCGCGTGATCATCGGCACCGCGGCGCTGAAGGACCCCGAATTTGTAAAGGCTGCTGCGCGGGATCTGCCCGGCCGGATCGTCGTCGGCGTCGATGCGCGCGACGGGATGGTAGCGACCGAAGGCTGGGCCGATGTATCGGACGTTCGCGTTGAGGATCTGGCGCGGCGTTTCGAGGATGCCGGAGTCGCAGCGTTGCTTTTCACCGATGTCGGTCGCGATGGCCTGCTCAAGGGGTGTAACGTCGACGCGACGGTCGCGCTGGCGCAGGCGGTCGCGCTTCCCGTGATCGCGAGCGGCGGGGTCGCCGATATCGGCGACATCCACGCGCTGCGCCCGCATGTCGCGAACGGGATCGAAGGTGTGATCACCGGCCGCGCGCTTTATGACGGACGGCTCGACCTTGCCGAAGCGATTGCGGCGGGGGCGGCGTGACCGTCCGCGTCCGCGTGATCCCTTGCCTCGACGTCGCTGACGGGCGCGTCGTGAAAGGGGTGAATTTCGTCGATCTGCGCGACGCGGGGGATCCGGTAGAAGCGGCGCGCGCTTATGATGCCGCGGGCGCTGACGAGCTTTGCTTCCTCGATATCAGTGCGAGCCATCAGGGTCGCGGCACCTTGCTCGATATGGTGAGCAGGACCGCCGAAGTCTGTTTCATGCCGCTGACGGTTGGCGGCGGCGTGCGCAGCGCCGACGATGCGCGCGCGCTGCTGCTCGCGGGCGCCGACAAGGTGGCGGTCAACAGCGCCGCCGTCGCGCGGCCCGAACTCGTCGCCGACATCGCCGACCGTTTCGGCAGCCAGTGCGCTGTCGGCAGCATCGACGCGCGGCGGGTCGCAGACGGCCGATGGGAAATCTTCACGCATGGCGGGCGAAAGCCCACCGGCATCGACGCGCTGGAGCATGCGGTGCGGCTGGCTGAACTTGGCGCGGGTGAACTGCTCGTGACCAGCATGGACCGCGACGGTACGCGCGATGGCTATGATCTGACGCTGACTCGCGCGATTGCCGATGCGGTGAGCGTGCCGATCATCGCGTCGGGCGGGGTCGGGAACCTTGATCATCTTGTCGCGGGCGTGATCGAAGGCGGCGCCAGCGCCGTCCTTGCCGCGAGCATTTTTCATTTTGGAGATGCCACGATCGCCGAAGCGCACGCGCGGCTTGCCGCTGCCGGATTGCCCGTCCGCTCACATTAATGGCCGCATGGGGTGGTCATGCGGGGAGGGGGCTGCAATAGAAGCCCGATGACCTCCAAACTCCGCATCGCCGACCGCACCAACGACATTTTCCCGATTTTGGGATTTCTGGCTGCAATGGCCAGTTTTGCCATGCCGCTCAATTCATGGGTCGTTGCTTTCATCCTGATGGGCGCGGTGGTCGCGGCAGTCCATCATGCCGAGGTGATTGCACACCGCGTCGGCGAACCGTTCGGGACGCTGATCCTCGCGCTGGCGGTAACGGTGATCGAGGTCGGGCTGATCCTGACGCTGATGCAAGCTGAACCCGAAAAGGCGCAGACGCTGGCGCGCGATACGGTGTTTGCGGCAGTGATGGTGATCCTCAACCTGCTGATGGGCCTCTGCCTGCTGAGCGGGGCGATCCGGCACCATGAACAGCGGTTCCAGCGCACAGGCATCGGTGCCGCGCTCGCGACGTTGACGGTGCTCACCGTCGTTACTCTGGTCCTTCCCAACTTTACTTCAAGCGTACCAGGCCCCTTTTATTCCGCGACGCAGCTTGGCTTCGTGGCCGTCGTTTCCCTGATCCTTTATGGCACCTTCGCGCTGGTCCAGACCGTCCGCCACCGCGACTATTTCCTTCCCGATGCTGAAGTCGATGCCGACGGCGACGGCGAGCCCGATGTGCATGCGCCGCCTCCGAGCGTGCGGCGTACCGCCATTTCGGGCGCGTTGCTGCTCGCGAGCCTAGTCGCGGTTGTTCTGCTGGCCAAGAATCTGTCGCCGGTCATGGGCGCGCTGCTCTCGGACTGGGGCGCGCCGCCGGCGGTTCTAGGCGTCCTGATCGCGGCATTGATTCTCGCGCCCGAAGGCTTGGCGGCGGTCCGCGCAGCGAAGGCTGACCGCCTGCAGACCAGCATGAACCTTGCGCTGGGGTCGGCGCTTGCCACGATCGGTCTGACGATTCCGGCGGTCGCGATCCTGTCGATCATGACCGACCTGCCGATCAGCCTTGGCCTCGACGCCAAATCGACGGTGCTGTTGTTCCTGTCGCTGATCGTGTCGGTGCAGACGCTGGCGAACGGACGAACGACGGTGCTTCAGGGCGTGATCCACCTGATGCTGTTCGCAATCTACCTGTTCACGACGTTTGTGCCGTAAGCAGGCTCGTCGCCTTCGCGGGGG
>JAURVS010000302.1 GCA_030655355.1 Sphingopyxis sp. | reverse complement strand
CCCCGGCATGGACGAGGTGACGCGCGAAGCATTGTGCGCCGCCGCAGTCCGCGCGGCAAAGGCAGTCGATTATGTCGGTGCCGGCACGATCGAGTTCATCGCCGACGCCAGCGAAGGCCTGCGCGCCGACCGCATCTGGTTCATGGAAATGAACACGCGCCTGCAGGTCGAGCATCCGGTGACCGAGGAAATCACCGGCGTCGACCTCGTCGAATGGCAGCTTCGCGTGGCATCGGGCGAACCGATCCCGCTCGCGCAGGACGAATTGTCGATCAACGGCTGGGCAATGGAAGCGCGCCTCTATGCCGAAGATCCGACGAAGGGTTTTCTTCCGTCGATTGGGACGCTCGAACTGTTTCAGCTCCCAGACCATATCGGCCGTGTCGACACCGGCGTCTATGAAACCGCCGAAGTCTCGCCCTTCTATGATCCGATGATCGCGAAGGTCATCGCCTGGGGCGAAGATCGCGAAGAAGCGCGCGAGTTGCTGTCGGAAATGTTGGAAGACAGCGCGATCTGGCCCGTGAAAACCAACTCGGCCTTCTTGATCAACGCGCTAGACCATCCCGATTTCGTTGCGGGGACCGTCGATACCGGGCTGATCGGCCGCGACGGTGACGCAATGACCGCCGAGCCGGAACCGACGAAACAAGCGCTGACCAACGCCGCGATGGCGCTGGTGCCGCGTTCGCTGCAATCGGGTTTCCGCCTCAACGCGCCCGACGTCCGCACCGCACCCTTCCTGCTCGACGGCAAGCGCGTCGAAGTCGAACTGCACGGCCCCGGCGCCGAACAACCCGCTCCCGCGATGCTCGTCGCCGAGGCGGGCTCGGTCTGGCAATTGGCGCCCTGGCGTGCCGAAGCGAGCGCAGGCGCTGCGGCGGGCGATGCCGCGATCCTGTCACCGATGCCGGGCAAAGTTATCGCGGTCGAGGTCGCCGCAGGCGACAAAGTCACCAAGGGCCAGAAATTGCTGACGCTCGAGGCCATGAAGATGGAGCATAGCCTGACCGCACCGTTCGACGGGACCGTCGCTGAACTTAACGCGGTTGCAGGCGCGCAGGTTCAGGTCGAAGCGCTACTGGTCCGGATCGAGAAGGAAGACGCATAATGGCCGGGAAATATTTCGACGAGTGGCAGATCGGTGAGACGCTGACGCACGATATTCGCCGCACGGTTACTGAGACCGACAATCTGTTTTTCACGGTGATGACCCATAATCCGCAGCCGCTCCATCTCGATGTCGAGGCCGCGAAAGCGTCGGAATTCGGCCGAATTCTTGTCAACGGCACCTTCACTTTCAGCCTCATGGTTGGGCTGTCAGTCGGCGACACGACGCTCGGCACGCTCGTCGCGAACCTTGGATATGACAAGCTCGTGATGCCGAAGCCGGTGTTTATCGGAGATACGCTGCGCGCGGAGAGCGAAGTGATCGCGCTAAAGGAATCGAAATCGCGGCCGAACGCTGGGATCGTCACTTTCCTTCACCGCTGCATCAACCAGCGCGATGAACTTGTTTGCCAGTGCGAGCGTTCTGCCCTTATCCAGCGGGAGGCCAACTAATGCGACTTCGTTCTCTCCTCTTCGTCCCCGGCGACCGGCCCGAGCGCTTTGCCAAGGCTGCAGCATCGGGCGCCGATGCGATCATTCTCGACCTCGAAGATTCAGTTTCGCTGGCGAACAAGGACGCCGCGCGCCACGCGATCGCCGATTATCTGGCGGGCGAACGCGAAGTCGTGACGATCGTCCGCGTCAATCCGCTCGACGGCCATCTGACCGCCGCGGACGTCGCTGCCATCATTGCAGCGCGCCCCGACGCGATCATGCTGCCCAAGGCTGAGGGTGCGCCGAGCATCGCGCAGCTCGACACGATCCTGCGTAGCGAATCCGCACGCGATGCCTCGCTGCCTCCGATCCTGCCGATCGCCACCGAAACCCCGGCGGCGATCTTCACACTGGGAAGCTATCGCGAAGCAAAGGATCGGCTGCTCGGCCTGACTTGGGGCGCTGAAGACCTACCCGCCGCGATCGGCGCGACGACAAGCCGGAATGACGACGGCAGCTACACCCCACCCTATGAGGTCGCACGCGCGCTGACACTGTTCGCGGCACATGGCGCAGGCGTCGCGGCGATCGACACCGTCTTTCCGGCGATCAAGGATGAGGAGGGTTTAGCGGCCTATGCCGCGCGCGCGCGGCGCGACGGCTTTACCGGCATGATGGCGATCCACCCGTCACAGGTCGAACCGATCAATTCCGCCTTCACGCCCACCGCCGACGAAACCGCACGCGCGCAAGCGATCGTCGATGCCTTTGCCGCCAATCCGGGCGTCGGGGTGCTGCAAATCGACGG
>JAURVS010000300.1 GCA_030655355.1 Sphingopyxis sp. | reverse complement strand
GTGCGCTTGATCGCCGCCGACAATTGGCTGACCGACAAGGCTGGCGCATTGTCCCCCGGCGCCGCCTCGGCTAACAGCCGCGCTTCGGTGCCATCGTCGGACGCCGTATCGGGAAAAGGGACTGACATGAATATCCTGCTGGTCGGATCGGGGGGACGCGAACATGCGCTCAGCTGGCAGTTGGCACAATCGCCAAGCTGCGCCAAGCTCTATGCCGCGCCGGGCAATCCGGGGATCGAAGCGCACGCCGAATGTGTCGCCATCGCCGCTGACGATCTGGCCGACTTGATCGCTTTCGTAAAGGCGCACGCAATCGATTTCGTCGTCGTCGGCCCCGAAGCCCCGCTCGTCGCAGGTCTCGCCGATCGCCTCCGCGAAATCGGCGTTCCGACCTTTGGCCCCTCGGCAGCGGCAGCGCGGCTCGAAGGATCGAAGGGCTTCACCAAGGATTTGTGCGCGCGCGCTGGCATCCCGACCGCTGCTTATGTCCGCTGCACCAGCGCCGAAGAAGCATTGGCCGTACTCGAAGGCTTCTCGATTCCCGTCGTAATCAAAGCCGATGGCCTCGCCGCGGGCAAGGGTGTGATCATCGCCGAAACGCAGGCCGAGGCCGAAGCCGCAATCGACGACATGTTCGACGGCGCGTTCGGTAGCGCGGGCGCCGAGGTAGTGATCGAGGAATTTATGACGGGCGAGGAAGCCAGTTTCTTCGCGCTCTCCGACGGCACCGACGTGATCGCCTTTGGCAGCGCGCAGGATCACAAGCGCGTTGGCGACGGCGACGTCGGACCGAACACGGGCGGCATGGGCGCCTACAGCCCGGCGCCGGTGCTGACCGCCGATCTGGAAGCCGCGGTGATGGACCGCATCATCGGGCCAACCGTTGCTGCGCTCGCCGCCGAGGGCACGCCCTATGTCGGCGTATTGTTCGCGGGTCTGATGCTCACCGCCGAAGGTCCAAAGCTGATCGAATATAATGCGCGCTTCGGCGACCCTGAATGCCAGGTGCTGATGATGCGCTATGCGGGCGACCTCGCCGCCTTGCTTCACGCCGCGTCGACCGGTGCTTTGGCTGGCGCGACCCCGCCCGCTTTTGCCAGCGATTATGCTCTGACGATCGTGATGGCGGCAAATGGCTATCCCGCCGCACCCGAAAAGGGCGGCGTCATCCACGGCATCGCCGATGCCGAAGCGGGCGGCGTGCGCGTCTTTCATGCTGGCACCGCGCGCAGCGACTGTCAGATCGTCGCTGCAGGCGGCCGCGTGCTCAACGTCACCGCGACGGGACGCACCGTCACCGAGGCGCAGGCGCGCGCCTATACCGCGGTCGACAAGCTCAATTTCGCCAGCGGATTTTGCCGCCGCGACATCGGGTGGAGAGAAGTCGCGCGCGAAGCCGAGTGACCGATACTGGACGCGGCGGCGCGCGGCGCATAGGCTGAACCAAAATCAGGAGCGGAGACTATCATGGCGTGGCTTCAGGAAAATTATATTATCGCGGTCGTCGGGCTCGTTGTGGCGATCGTGCTGCTGTGGTGGTTGTTCGGCCGATCAAAACCCAAAGATATCGCGCCGACGATCGCCGAACCTGCAAAGCCTGCAAAGCCACTCGAACCTGTCAAGCCAACGATCGTTGCCGCCGAGCCCGCGCGCTTCAAACCGCTTGAGCCCAAGGCGCAACCGGTCGCACCTGCCGCGCCGCCGCTGAAACCCGAACCGGTTGCCAAGGCGCCTGCGCACGAGTCTGCACCGCCGCCCGCTCCCAAAGCCGAGCCCATTGCCGACGTCGCGCCGCCAGCGCCAAAAGCCGCTGCCAAACCGAAAGCGGCAGCCAAGCCCGCTGCGAAGAAGGCGGCGCTGAAAGAGCCCGTGACGAAGCCCGCGACAAAGGCTGCAACGAAAGCCGCACCCGATCCCGCACCGAAGCCCGCGGCAAAGGCTGCGACAAAAGTCGCGCCCAAGTCCGCGGCTAAACCGGCGCCCGCTCCGATCCCTGAAGAGCCGACCGTCCCGCCGCCTCCCGCTGCGAAGCCCGCGGCAAAAACGCGCACAACCCGCCCTGACAATCTGCAATTGCTGAAGGGTGTCGGTCCCAAGCTCGCCGTCCTGCTGGGCGGACTTGGCGTCAACAGCTTCCGCCAGATCGCCGACTGGACCGACGCAGATATCGCGCGCATCGACCCGCAACTTGGCACGTTCCAGGGCCGCATCGCCCGCGACAATATCGTCGATCAAGCGGGCTATCTGGCGAGCGGCGACAAGGCGGGGTTCGAGGCGAAATATGGAGCGCTCGGCGGCGAGCTTTAAGCCGCCGCTGACCAGCTGGATCCGCTCTCGCCACAATCGTCGCCCCGAGTTCGACCCGGGGCCTGCCTTGCCGTTCCGACGTTGAGCGGGAGGAAGGCGGGTGCCGGGTCGAGCCCGGGATGACGAGACGAAGCGTCTTGGCCCCACCCCGAAGCCAGCCTCACAAAACACCGCTTTCCTAAATTATTTCACTGTGTCAGCACCGTTCTGGCTCTTTGACCTCGTAGAAATCCAGCGCGCCTTCCTAAAGCGACAAAGGAGACAGTATTGACGCGCCCATGCGTATCCTTTGTCGCCTTAAGGCCTCGAAAGACACAATAGCGATGCGCGCACGCGGGGCTTTCGCGGCTTTAAGACCAGCCGCCCGAGCCTTCACTCCGCCTCATCGTCTTTCGGCTTGCTGATTTCAGTGACGAGCAGCTTGTCGATCTTGCGACCGTCCATGTCGACGATCTCGAAGCGCCAGCCCTTGTCGGTGAAGCGCTCCCCTTCCTTGGGCAGATGCTTCAAAATGGCGAGGACATGCCCTGCGGCGGTTGCATAGTCGCGGTCGTCGCCAAGTTCGATCCCCAGACGTTCGGCCATTTGGTCGGCGGGCATCGAGCCCGCGATCAGCAAGCTGCCGTCCTCGCGCTCGACGACGAAGGGTTCGCTGCCGATATCCTGATCCGAGGCAAATTCGCCCGCGATCGCAGCGAGCAAATCGGCGGGAGTCACCAGCCCTTCGAAATGGCCATATTCATCGTGGACGAACAGCATCGGCACATCGGCGGCGCGCAGCGCCTCGAGCGCGTCCATCGCGTCGATCTGGTCGTGGATGACCTTCGCCGGGCGCATCAGCTTTTCGAGGTCGAGCACGTCGCCCGAAAAGAGGGCTGCCGCGATATCGCGCGCCTGCACGACACCGACGATGTCGTCGACCGAACCGCGCGCGACGGGCAGTCGGCTATGCGGCGTTTCGAGCAATTTGTCTCGGACGCCGCGCGCATCGAGCGAAATATCGACCCAGTCGACATCCTTGCGCGGCGTCATGACTTCGCGCACCGGACGGTCGGCGAGCCGCACGACGCCCGAGATGATCGCGCGCTCGCTTTCCTCGATCACACCTGATTTCGACGCCTCGGCGACGATCAGATGCAGTTCCTCGGCGGTCACCCGATCTTCCGATTCGCGGTTGAGGCCCAGAATGCGAAACACCAGAGCCGAACTGGCGTCGAGCAACCACACGAGCGGCGCACCGATTTTAGACAGCCACATCATCGGCAGTGCCATGAAGATGGCGATCGGTTCGGGTGCGCGCAACGCGAACTGCTTGGGTACCAGCTCGCCCGCAATTAGCGAGAAATAGGTCGTCACCGCGATGACAACCGCAAAGCCCGCGGTCAGCGCACTTTCATCGTCGAGACCGAAGATCGCCTGCAGCCGCTCACCAACCGGTCCACCAAGGCTGGCGCCCGAATAGGCACCTGCAAGAATACCGATCAGCGTGATGCCGACCTGAACGGTCGACAAAAAACGTCCGGGGTCAGCGGCAAGCTGGCGTGCGACGGCGGCGCCGCGGCTACCGCGCTTTTCCGCTGCCTGCAAACGGGGCCCGCGCGCCGAAACGATAGCAAGTTCGGAGAGGGCGAAGACGCCGTTCAAAAGGATCAGGATGGCGATGATCGCAACATCGGACCAGGGGAAAGGGCTCATTGGGCGGTGGTACGGCGCATAGGCGCCCGGCCCCTGTCATCGTCGGTCATGTTGCCCCTATAAGCGAAAGTCGATGCGATGCACAATGGGATGTGCCTGAACGGTCGGCTCAGCCTCCGTTCAGTCAAATTCTGGAACCAGATTGCCAGCCATATGTTATCGGCAGGAAGGCGGAATGCGAAGGACCAGACGCGCCGCCGCATAAAGGGAGCGACCAAGATGAAGACCAAGATGATCAAGCTCACTATTTTGAGCAGCATCAGCGCGATTGTGCTGACCGGCTGCGTGACTGACCCCGAAACGGGGCAGAAGCGCATATCCAACGCCGCGATCGGCGGCATCGGCGGCGCGCTCGGTGGTTATTTGCTCGGCGACCTTATCGGCGGCCGCAACAGCCGCACCGAGGAAATCGTCGGCGCAGGCATCGGTGCTGTCGCCGGCGCAGGTGTCGGCTATTATATGGATCAACAGGAAAAGAAGCTGCGCGAGCGCACCGCTGGCACCGGCATCGACGTCGAACGTCAGGGCGACCAGCTTGTGCTCAACATGCCCGGCGACGTCACCTTCGATTACAACAGCGCGCTCGTGAAATCGCAGTTCCGCAGCGCGCTCGACAGCGTCGCATCGACGCTGGCCGAATATCCCAGCACCTATATCGACGTGTATGGCCACACCGATTCGACTGGCAGCGACAGCTACAACCAGGGTTTGTCCGAACGCCGCGCGGCATCGGTCGCCGATTATCTGGGCGGCCGCGGGATCCAGCGTGCGCGCATGGCGACGCAGGGCTATGGCGAAACGCAGCTCAAATGCACGCCCGAACGCAGCGAAGCCGATTATCAGTGCAACCGCCGCGTCGAAATCCGCATCGCGCCGGTGACGCAGTCGGACGTCAACGCCGCGCGCTGAACGAGTTCCATTCCCATGGAAAAGACGGGCGTCGCCGAAAGGCGGCGCCCTTTTTTACCCGAGGCTGGGGAAGCTGGCTTTCAAGCCGTCGATCACGAACTGCGCCGCCAGCGCCGCAAGCAAGACACCCAGCAACCGCGTGATGACGGCCTCACCCTTGTTGCCGATCAGCCGCATCAACGGTCCGGCGGAAAGCAACGCGGCAAGCGTCAGCAGCAGTACGAGAAGCAAGGCGCCAAAGATGACAAAGGCTCGGTCGAGCCCGTTGTTCTGCGACACGAGCAGCATTACCGATGCGATCGACCCCGGCCCCGCCAGCATCGGCATCGCCATCGGGAACACTGACACATCCTCGATTTCGGGGGTCGCCATCACCTTTTCGGCGCGCTGCTCGCGCCGCTCGGTCCGCTTTTCGAACACCATGTCGATCGCGATGATGAACAGCATGATCCCGCCCGCGATACGGAAACTGTCGAGGTCGATATGCAGGAAGCTCAAGAGCGCTTCGCCGAACATCGCGAAGAAAACGAGGATCAGGCCTGCAATCACGGTCGCCCGGATCGCCATCGCTCGCCGCTGCGCGGCGCTGGCACCGGTCGTCAGGCTGGCATAAATTGGTGCGCAGCCCGGCGGGTCGATCACCACGAACAGCGTGACGAAAGCGGAGATGAATAGATCGATCATGGCTGTTTGGGCGCCGCGACCTGATCGTCGATGACGGTTGCCATCGCCTTGCCATCCCACAGGCGGATCGTGACATGGCGCGATTTGTCGGGCCGCACGGTCGACGTCCAGCTCAGCGTCTGGTCGGGAGACAGGCCGACCGCCATATCGTCACCCTCGCCGCCGGCCTCGATCGGCACCGCGGGCCGCGCGCCGCAGACCGCCTGTTTCGATGCGATGAATTCGGGCGCCTCGCGCGGGCTGGTCACCCCATCGCCATGGTCGAGAATCCAGTTGAGCTTTCCGCTCTTGGGATCGCGCAGCCACACAGTCGTGAAAAAGCCGTTGGTTGGCCCGCTCTGCCAGGCGCCTGTCGTCGCGCCGGCATTGCCGTCGCAGCTGACATAGACGGCATGCGGTTGCCATTTCACGGCCTCGGCAGGGTCCTTCTGCGATTTCAGCCAGTCGCGCGCCTTCACGCGCTGCGGGACGAACATCACCGCTTCGGGCGCCGCGGTTTCGCGAAACGCCGTCCACTGTCCCTTGTCCTGCGCCAGCCGGGCAAAACCGATCTCGGCCGCGATGAAGGCGCTGGGGTTCGGTCCGAGCGGACGGTTGCGAATATCATCGGGATTGGAGCACGCCGCGAGGAGCGACATCGCGATGGCCGGGATCAACAGATGACGCATCAAAAACCCTCCGGATCGGCCAGCCCCGCGCGGCGATGCGCGGCGACGAGCGTGTTGCGTAGCAGGCAGGCGATCGTCATCGGGCCGACACCGCCCGGAACGGGAGTGATCGCATCGGCAACTTCAGCCGCGCCGGCGTAATCGACGTCACCGACCAGTCGGCCCTTCGCTTCGCCTTCGGCAGGCGGCAGACGATTGATGCCCACATCGATCACGACCGCGCCGGGCTTGATCCAGTCGCCCTTCACCATTTCGGCGCGGCCGACCGCGGCGACGACGATGTCGGCGCGGCGGACCAGATCGGGCAGGTCGCGCGTCCGGCTGTGCGCCATCGTCACGGTACAATTGGCACCGAGCAGCAA
Source organism: Sphingopyxis sp. (assembly GCA_030655355.1). GTDB lineage: Bacteria > Pseudomonadota > Alphaproteobacteria > Sphingomonadales > Sphingomonadaceae > Sphingopyxis. The sequence continues at coordinate 1,654 of JAURVS010000300.1, read as the reverse complement.
TTGCCCCATCGGCTTGCCAACGAGGATCGAGCGCCCGACGACGATCGCATCCTTGCCTGACAGGTCGCCGAGCCGGTCCTGAAGCAACAGCAGGCAACCATAGGGGGTGCACGGCACCATTCCCGCGATGCCGAGTGCGAGCCGCCCGGCGCTGACCGGAGTCAGCCCGTCGACATCCTTGTCGGGATCGATCGTCGCGACCGCAGCCTGTTCGTCGAGGTGGCCCGGCAATGGCAATTGCAGGAGAATGCCGTCGACCGCCTCATCACCGTTCAACCGGCCGAGCAGCACCTCGACCTCGACCTGCGTCGCGGTCGCGGGCAAGCGATATTCGAAGCTTTCCATGCCGGCGGCAACCGTCGCCTTGCCCTTCGATCCGACATAGACCGCGCTCGCCGGATCGTCGCCGACCAGCACGACGGCAAGGCCGGGCGCGCGGCCCGTTGCCGTTTTGAACGCCGGGACAGCCTCGGCGATCCGCCCGCGCAGGCCAGCAGCAAATGCCTTGCCGTCGATCACCTGCGCCGCAGCCGCCATCACGCCATCCCGTTGGCGTAGGCAAGCCGCGCAAGATAGCTCAGCACTGGCCCGTCAAGAATGATGATGATGATAAGGACCAGCATAGGCGTCAGATCGAGCCCGCCGAAATCGGGCATGATGCGGCGGAAAGGACGATAGAGCGGTTCGGTAATCCGGTCGAGGACGGTCCAGAGCTGGCCGACAAACTGGTTGTGGGTGTTGATGACGTTGAAAGCGATCAGCCACGACATCACTGCCTGCGCGATGATGAACCACCAAAGCACCGTCAGGATGATGTGAACGATCTGGAGAAGCATGAGAACCAAGATGATGTCTCCGAAAAAGGATCTTGTTGCCGCGTCTCTTAGCGGTGAATGAGCGTGCCCGCACCCCTCGCGGTGAAAATTTCGAGCAGCATCGCATGCGGGATGCGTCCGTCGAGGATGACCGCGGCCTCAACCCCGGCGTCGACAGCGGCGACGCAGGTTTCAACCTTGGGAATCATGCCGCCGGTGATCGTCCCGTCGCTCTTCAGCGTGTCGATCGCCGGGCGATCAAGGTCGGTAAGCAGCGCGCCCGACTTGTCGAGCACCCCGGCAACGTCGGTCAGCAGGAAAAAGCGCTTGGCTCCCAGCGCTCCGGCGATCGCGCCCGCCATCGTATCTGCGTTGATATTATAGGTTGCCCCGTCGGCGCCCAGCGCGACCGGCGCGATCACGGGGATGAAATTATCCTTCGTCAGATTGAAGAGGATCGTCGGGTCGACCGCGACGGGTTCGCCAACAAAGCCCAGATCGACATGCCGCTCGATCCCCGAATTGGGGTCGGGCTGAGTCCGGCTGATCTTTTCAGCGAGCACAAGATTGGCATCTTTCCCCGAAATTCCGACTGCCCTGCCGCCGAGCCCGGCGATCCAGCCGACGATTTCCTTGTTGATCTTGCCCGCGAGGACCATTTCAGCGACTTCGGCGGTTGCGGCGTCAGTAACGCGAAGCCCGCCGACGAAGGTCGATTCTATGCCGAGCTGCTTCAGCATCGCGCCGATCTGCGGACCGCCGCCATGGACGACGACCGGATTGATGCCGACCGCTTTCAGCAGCACGACATCTTCGGCGAAATCGCGCTGCGCCTCAGG
>JAURVS010000200.1 GCA_030655355.1 Sphingopyxis sp. | reverse complement strand
ATTTTGCATCCCATAGCCATTTGGCACCGCAAATTTGAGCCGCAGGTCGGGATGGAGAAACTCCTGCCCCTCGACCACCCCCTGCGCCGGATCGTCACCGTACAATACGCCATCGACCGACGCGAGAAATGCATCGGCGTTCCGCGTTCCACCGCTTCCACCGGCACGGCTTGCCAGCGATTGTGCGTTGCGGACGCGCGAAGCCGGATCGGGGTGAGTACTTGCCCATTCGGGCAGCGAGCGCGCATCGCCGCCCGAGAGACGGGCGTCGAGCGTCGTCTGGTTGGCAAGGCTCGTGAGCATCGTCGACAATGCGAGCGGGTCATAGCCCGCGCTACGCAGATATTGGACGCCCAACTGGTCGGCCTGCAACTCCTGGGCGCGCGAGAAGCCGAGCGTCGCCATCTGCGCGACCTGCATCGAATTATTCTGGAGCAGCCCGCCGAGGCCACCGAGCAGCCCGCCATTGTCGCCGATTGCGCCGCCCAGTACCGCGCCGAGCACGCCGAGGATCTGGTTTCGCGTCGCCGCCGACTGACGCTTTTTACTGTGCTGCGCCGCGACATGGCCGACTTCGTGCCCAAGCACCCCCGCCAATTCGGCTTCGTCGTTCATCAATGCCATCAGCTGGCGCGTGACATAGACATAGCCACCGGGGATCGCGAAGGCGTTATTCACGGGCGAATTGAGCAAGGTCACGGTGAAGTCGCTAGGGCTGCGCGACAGGCCCGACTGGACCGCGATATTCTGACCAATGCGGTTTACATATGCGGCCTGCGGGCCGCTGTAGGCGCCGCCAAATTCGGCCATAAGCTGCGGATGGGCATCGGTGCCCTGCTTACGTTCGGCGGGCGAAATGCTCGTCGCGGTCCTGATCGCTTTCAGCTGCGCGTCCGCCGCGCCGGTGACTGCGATGCCGCCCATTGCCAGAACCGCCGCCAGTGTTTTCCCGGTTTTCCAGCTCATCATATTGCCTCCCACTTAGCATTTTCGGTCAGCGTATCGCCATGACGCCACAAGACAAGCCGGAGGATGAACTGCGGCTTGCCGATTTCAAAATTGGGAACGCGACGACCCGCGAACGGGTTCCGCGGGACCGCGCCTAAGCCCGGCCCATCGCGAGGAATTTGTCTTCGCGCGCGGCGAGCAACGTATCGCGCGGCAGCCCCGACAAGGCCGCCAATTCCTGCTCGATCGCATCGCCGAGCGCTGCAATCGCGACCTCGGGTGCGCGATGTGCCCCACCGACGGGCTCGGGCACGATGCGGTCGATGACCTTCATCCCCAGTAGATCCTGCGCCGACATCTTCATCGCGGTCGCCGCGTCTGCCGCCTTGTCAGACGTGCGCCACAGGATCGACGCGCAGCCTTCGGGTGAAATCACCGAATAGACGGCATGTTCGAACATCAAGACGCGGTTCGCGGCGGCAAGCGCAATCGCACCGCCCGAGCCGCCTTCACCAACGACAGCCGCGATCATTGGCACGCCGAGCGCAAGGCACTGTTCGGTCGAACGCGCGATCGCTTCAGCCTGTCCACGTTCTTCCGCCTGAATTCCCGGAAAGGCGCCCGATGTGTCGACCAAAGTCACGACCGGCAAACCAAAGCGGTCGGCAAGCTGCATCAGCCGGATCGCCTTGCGATAGCCCTCGGGCTTCGCCATCCCGAAATTATGCTTCATGCGCGACGGAATATCGTCGCCCTTCTCATGGCCGATCACCATCACGCGGCGGCCGCGGAAGCGCGCCATGCCGCCCAAAATCGCCTGATCGTCGCCGAAATTGCGGTCGCCGGCGAGCGGCATCCAGTCGTCGAACAGCCCGGCCACATAATGTTTGAAATGCGGGCGATCGGGGTGGCGCGCGACTTGCGTCTTTTGCCAGGGCGTCAGCTTCGAATAGATTTCGCGTAACAATTTCGAGGACTTATCCTCGAGCCGCGCGATATCATTATCGATGTTGAGCGTAGGGTCGTCCCCCATTTCGCGCAGCTCGGCGATTTGCCGATCGAGCGCCGCGACCTGTTTTTCGAAGTCCAGAAAGGCTGTCATGGCGAGAGCGCTAGGACGATGGCGCGTTCAGGTCAACGCCATCCATCCGTGCCAGAGGATGTCGGCGATTGACCAGCTCGACAAGGCGGCGACTATCGACATGCGTGTAAATCTCGGTCGTCGCGATATCGGCATGGCCGAGCATCAGCTGCAACGCGCGAAGATCCGCCCCGCCCTCCAGCAAATGGGTGGCAAAGGCATGGCGCAGCACATGCGGGCTGACCGCGGTCGGATCAATCCCCGCGCGCGCTGCAAGGTCGCGCAGCATCTGGAACAAGCGGACGCGTGAGACATGATTTTTGCCCGACGGGAAGAGCCACAAAGCGCCATCAGCCAGAAGCGGCGCCCAGCGGTCAAGCGCGGCTCGCGCGCGTTCAGACAAGGGCACCAGCCTTTCCTTGTCACCCTTGCCGCGAATGATCAGATATTCGCGCTCACCCGCGATCGCGCGCCGCGGCAGCGAGACCAGCTCGCTTGCGCGCAGCCCCGATCCATAGAGAAGTTCGAGCAACAACAGCATCCGCACAGCGGCTGCGGGCGGCGCATCCCCCGCAGCTTCTTGTTCGGCCTGATCGAACAGCCGCGCGACATGCTCGTGCGTCAATATGCGCGGCAGCGGTCGCCGGGTCGCGGGGCGCGCGATGTCGAGTGCTGGATTGTCCGCCCTATCGCCCTCATCGAGCAGAAAGGCGAAAAACTGGCGGAGCGCCGACAGTTTGCGCGCGGCGCTGCTGGCCGCAAGCGACTGATAATCAGCCATCAATTTGCGCAGCGCCGCGGCATCGGCGTCGCCAAGCGCGCCCTGCACCCACTCGTCCGCCTGCTCCAGATCGCGGCGATAGGCGGCGAGCGTGTTGCGCGATGCCCCGCGCTCGGCCGCCATCATTTCGAGGAAACGGTCGATCAATGCGCCGTCAGACATGGTCTGACCGCGGCATCGGGCCCTCAGACACGCACCAGCGCTTCGGCGGCGACCATCCGCGCTTCGGACGTAAGGCCAACCTCACGCAGCGCGCGGACGATATAGTAGAGATGATAGGGCGGCACTTTCGACCATTCGCCCTGCATCCCTGCCGCTGCGAGCAATGCCACCATGCCCGGCTCGCGCCGCTCGGCGGCTTCCATGATTGCGCGCGACCAGCGCGTCTGCTTGCCAAGATCGACCTCGAGGTCGCCCGCTGCAGACGCAGTAGCGCTCGCATCGAGCCGTCCGAGCCCGGCAAGGCCAGCCAGCAGGAACTTCGAACGCAAAGCGTCGGCGCTATCGTCATCGCCCGAAAACTGCCCGACCGCGCCCGCGCTCATTCCGGTGAGCGGCCGCGGCGAACCGACCGCGAGCACACCCCATGCGCGGCTGCCCACCGTGACCGTCGGCACCCATGCCATGGCATTTTCGTCATAACCGCCCGCCAGCATCGATCCCAAGAGCTGCCAAGGATCGTTGCCGACGTCGGTGCTGACCGGCAGCGCCGCCGCCGCACGCGCGGTCGCGACCATCGCGGCGTAGCGCTGGGTCGGGCTAGTGCCCGCACCCCAAAGCCGCTCCATCGCCGCATAGCGATTGGCGCCGCTGGCAAGGCGAAATGCCCCGCGAAGCTGATCGGTCTGCGTCGCCAGTGCTTCGGGAGGCTCTTCCTCGCTCGCCGCGGCGCTGAGCAGCGACACATAGGCCTCGCTCGACAATACGCCGCGCGCCGCCGCTTCGGGCGCCGCCGCAACGCGGCTCGCCATATCGGTCATCGGCGCGAGCACCGTCCAGCTTTTGATATTCGCCGGCGCCGCGGTGCGCAGCGCTTCGGGAACCGGAATTGCGGTCGCGGTCGCCATGCCGAAACGCCAGCTGGTTAGCCGGTCGACATTATTCCATTCGATCGTCGTCGACCGGCGCCCCGCGCCCGTCGCGCCGAGCACGCGTTCGGCGAGCAATATGTCGAAGTTCGAAATTTTCCCGCTCGACCGCACGCGGCCGATAGCCCAGCCCGCAGGGCCAGCCTCGCCCGACAGCCCCGAACAAATGGCCGCCGACAGGCGCCACGCCTGTTCGTCGCCATGCGCAAGACCCGCAGGAACATAGGGACACATGCCCGCCGGGTCGGCATTGGCAAGATAAGTCTGCTGCGCGGCGGCGACGAGACGCGGGCTGGCGCGATCATAATCGACCGCCTGGACGATCCAGCGTGCCGCGATCGATTCGCCCATACGAAGCAACAGCGAGGCGCGATCGGCGGCCAGATCGGCGCCGTTGATCGTCTCGGGCGTGTCGATCGCCGAGGCAAGCGAACGGCGAAGCAATATCTGGCCCCAGCGCGATGCAAACTGGCCGTTCGTCTTGCGCATGATCGCTGCGGCATATTGGCCGCGCACGCCAAAAGCGTCGGGCGCCAGCCCCCCGGTTTCGGGGGTCAGCGGCCCGATCCGGGTAAGCAGGCGGCGCGCGCCGGGCGGCAGATCATATTTCAGCCCACCGGACGCGACGTCTTCGCCTTCCTCGGCATCTTCACCCTCTTCAGTCGAAGCGCTCACGCTCGTCGTGCTCAGCGTCGGGGCAACCGATGGCGGAGCCGCGCCAGCCTTGGGCGTGCCGCTCGGCGTCGGCGTCGCGGTTGGCGATGGCGTCGGCGACGGGCGCGGCGCGGGCGTTTCGGCCGGATTGCCAAACCCTTCGGGTAGCAGCGATTCCTGCGCGAGCGCGGGCAGGACGAGCACGGCGGCCAAGGCGGTTCCCGACAGGCCCAAAGTGAGCGAGAGCGTTTTCATCTTCATTGCGGCGCGCTTTCGGCAATCTTGTCGGTCACGTCCACCTCAATCATTCGCGGCTCGATCGGTCGGCCAAGAAACAGCAGGAACAGAAAGAAGGCAAGCAGTGCCAGCGCCAGCACGATCAATCGTGCAATCCAGCGACCTTTTCCCGCTCTGCCCTTCGCGCGCAATATCCAATGCCTATCATCTGTTCCACGACGCACGTGCAGCAAAACCATTGTCCCGCGCGGCTTGCGCGGTATAGCCGCGCTGACCATGTCGCGAAACCCGAAAAGCCCAGGCCCGATTTCTTCCGGGGCCAGCCCCGCGTCGATCCGCGACCGGTCGATCGTGCTCGTCGGCTTGATGGGGTCCGGAAAGTCGACAATCGGTCGCCGCCTCGCGCAGCGACTGGGGATGCGATTTGCCGACGCCGACGACGAAGTCGAGCGTGCCGCTGATGCGACGATTTCGGAAATTTTCGAACGCTTTGGCGAAGCGCATTTTCGCGATGGCGAACGCCGCGTGATTGCGCGGCTTCTCGCAGGGAAGCCAATGGTGTTGGCGACGGGCGGCGGGGCATTTATCAATGAAGAGACGCGCGCGCTGATCCTGAAGGACAGTCTCTGCATCTGGCTCGACGCTGATATCGCGACATTGGTCGAGCGCGTCGGCCGCCGCAGTCATCGTCCGCTACTCAAAAACCGCGATCCCGGCGAAGTCCTTCGCGAACTCGCGGTAATCCGCAATCCCATCTATGCCGAGGCGCATCTGCGCGTCAGCTCGGCGAGCACGCCGCACGACCATACGGTGCGCGATATCATGGAGGCACTCGCGACATGGAACAACTGATCGTTGAGCTCGGTGACCGCAGCTATCCGATCCTGATCGGCGACGAGTTGATCCGCAGCGTCGGCGAGCATGTCGCGCCGCTGCTCAAGCGTCCGCGAACGATGATCGTTACCGACTCGCATGTCGCCGAACATTATCTGGTCCCCCTCGGCATTTCGCTGGGGATGGAGAGCATCTCCTTCTCCTCCTTCGTTCTCGAGCCCGGCGAAAGCACGAAGAGCTGGGCGGGTCTCGCGCGCCTTACCGAATGGCTGATCGGCGAAGGCGTCGAGCGTGGCGATCATGTCATCGCGCTCGGTGGCGGCGTCATCGGCGATCTCGTTGGCTTCGCGTGCAGCATCGTAAAGCGCGGCTGCAACTTCATCCAGGTGCCGACCACGCTGCTTGCGCAGGTCGACAGCAGCGTCGGCGGCAAGACGGCGATCAACGTCCCCGCAGGCAAAAACCTCATCGGCGCCTTTCATCAGCCCGCGCTCGTCGTCATCGACCCGACGACGCTCGAAACGCTGCCGCGCCGCGAGCTGGGCGCAGGTTACGCCGAAGTCGTCAAATATGGGCTGATCGACGACGCTGATTTCTTTGCCTGGTGCGAGGCGCACGGCGCCGCGCTGCTCGGAGGTGACGCCGAAGCGCGGCACAAGGCCATCGCGCACAGCGTCGCCGCGAAAGCGCGCATCGTCGCCGCCGACGAGCGCGAGACGCAGGATATTCGCGCGCTGCTTAACCTCGGCCACAGCTTCGGCCACGCGCTCGAAGCCGAGACGGGCTATTCGGACCGATTGCTTCACGGCGAAGCCGTCGCGGCGGGCATGGTCCTCGCGCATCAATTTTCCGCCGCGAAAGGCCTTTGCCCCGCCGAAGATGCGGAGCGGGTGTGCGACCATCTGGCGAGCATCAACCTGCCGCACAGCCTCGCGAGCGCGGGGGTAAACACCGACGGCGCCACGCTCGCCGCGCATATGTCGCACGACAAGAAGGTCCGCGGCGGCAAACTGCCCCTGATCCTGACGCGCGGCATCGGCCAGAGCTTCGTCACCGAAGATTATGGGCTCGATACCGTCGCGGCGTTTCTGGATAGCTGAGTCTACCGGGCATCGGCATTCTAGGAAAATAACCGTCGCCGCGCGACCGCCGTCCGGCGCCGGTCGGAATGCAGGGCACGGCGACCGCGGCCAGTTCCTGCCCTTGCTTCCCCACCAGGTCGACACCCGTCGTCCACACCGCATCTGCACTTCGTAGAACAAGTGTTGACATCACGCGACGCACTGCAAAATTGCCGTCAGCGACCCGTCCTCCTGCTCAAAGTTCAAAGGGGCATCCTCATGAAAGTCTTTCCTTTTCTC
>JAURVS010000289.1 GCA_030655355.1 Sphingopyxis sp. | reverse complement strand
TCCACGAAAATGACCTTATGCCCGTCGTGCTCGATTGCGCGAGCTGGGGCATCATCGATCCGCGTCAGCTTGGCTGGCTCGACCCGCCATCTCCTGCCGCAATTTCAGAGGCGAAGAGCCGGTTGCAGGCGATCGGCGCGCTTGCCGCCGACGGGCGCATTACCGCGCATGGCAAGGCTCTGGCGGCGATTCCGTTGCCCGTGCCGCTGGCGCATATGTTGCTCGATGCGGCGCGGGCGGGCGAGGGCGAATTGGCGGGGCGGCTGGCGGTGCTGTTGACCGAGCCGGGACTTGGCGGACGCGGCGTCGATGTCGAGGCGCGGCTTGGGCGCTGGCGCGGACAGCGCGGCGATCGGTCGGAAGGGGCGATACGCCTTGCCAAGCGGCTTGCAACCATCAGCGAAAAGCTCGCGGCGGGGGCCGGTGATGTCGCGCTGCGCTCAATCGGCGGATGGCTGGCCACTGCTTGGCCCGACCGCGTTGCGCGCCAGCGTGCGGGGCAGCGCGGCGATTATCTGAGCGTTGGCGGGCGTGCCTACCGCATCGATGCGGTCGAGCCGCTCGCGGGCAGCGAATGGCTCGCAATCGCCGACGCGCAGGGACATGCCGCGGGCGTGCGAATCCTCGCGGCGGCGCCGATCGAGCTTGCCGAGGTCGAGGCCATCTTTGGCGACCGGATCATCGCCCATTCGGCGAGCAGCTATGACAGCGCCAACGACCGCGTCGATCATCGCCGCGAACGGCGGCTTGGCGCGATCGCGCTGTCGAGCGGGCAGTCCGGGCGCGGGGAGGGGGCCGAGAATGACGTCGCGCTGCGGATGGCGGCGGTGCGCGATAAGGGGCTGGGGTTGATCGGATGGGGACCGGTCTCGCAGGCGCTGCGCCAGCGTGCTTCTTTCGCGGGCATTGATGCGCTGTCGACGGCAGCGCTGGCTGACAGCCTCGAAATCTGGCTCGAGCCTCTGTTGTCCGGTTGTCGGGGCTTGCGCGATATTGGCGATCGCAAGCTCGCTGATGCATTGATGGCGACGCTCGACTGGTCGGCGCGCCAATTGCTCGAAAAACATGCGCCGCCGGATTATGCGACGCCGGTTGGGAGCCGCCATCCGATCGACTATGGCGCAGACGGCGGCCCGACGGTCAGCGTGCGGGTGCAGGAATTATTCGGGCTGGCGCGGCATCCGGTGATCGGCGATCCGCCGGTGCCGTTGGTGCTAGCCCTGACATCGCCTGCGCACCGCCCAATCCAGACGACACGCGACCTTGTGTCCTTCTGGAGCGGGAGCTGGCATGATGTCGCGCGGGAGATGCGCGGGCGCTATCCGAAGCATAGCTGGCCCGACGATCCGGCGAATGCGCGTCCGACGTTGATGACGAAAGCGGCGCAGGCACGTCGCGACGCGCAATAGGACCCTTTTCGCGGGCGACGCTTGGCGCTAAGGCGGCGAAACAGGCACCAGAACAGGACGACCCCGATGAAAGCGCTTATTTTCCAGAAGCCCAAGAATGCGATGCAGTCGGGGCGTGCCGGGACACAGCGCTGGATACTGGAATTTGCCCCTGCCGAAGCACGCAAGGCTGACCCGCTGATGGGTTGGGCCGGCAGCGGCGATACGCAGCGCCAGCTGCGCCTCGGCTTTGCGAGCCGCGAAGAAGCGTTGGCCTATGCGACGCGCGAAGGGATCGAGGCGGACGTCGTCGAGACCCCGGTCCGCACCCTGAAAATCCAAGCTTACGCCGATAATTTCCGCTGAATTGTGAACGGTCGTCATTGCCACGAGCAGAAGGCGACGCGGCAATCCAGCGCCGAGTAGACCGCCCCCTGGATTGCTACGCTACGCTCGCAATCACGAGGTGATTATTCCGCGTCCGGCTGCAGCAGCTTGTGCAGATGGACGACAACATATTTCATTTCGGCATCGTCGACCGTGCGCTGCGCGGCACTGCGCCATGCCTTTTCGGCTGCCTTATAGTCGGGGTAAAGACCCACGACGTCGAGGTTGCCGAGGTCAGTGAAGTCGAGGCCCTGCGGATCGCTCACGCGTCCGCCGAAAACCAGGTGAAGCTTGCTCATCTTCATATTCCTGCTGGTAAAGATCTTGGGGAGGGGAAGCGCAGCCCCCTATTCCCCCGCGGCCCAATAAGCAAGTCAGCTGTCTTTCAGCTGTCGGGATCGTCCTTACGACCCTTGGGCAGCAGCGATCCGAGCAACGCGCCAATCGCTACCGCGCACGCGACGAGCGCGAGCGGCTGTTTTTCGGCAGCATTCTTGAGCTTGCTGTTCGCGCGCTTCGCCTGTGCCTTGCCTTTTTCGAGCGCCTGTCCGGCGGCTTCGCGCGCGACATCGGCCTGCTCACCGGCCTTGGCTGCGAAATCTTCGGTCGCGGCGCGGGCCCGGCCATAGCCGTCCTGAATTCGCGCCTTCGCCGCCTCGGCGGTCAGGCGAGCATTTTCGGCGGTTTTCTCCGCAAGTTCACTCGCTTTTGCACGCGTTTCGCGGGCAGTCTCACCGAACGGCTTCATCTTCATTCTCCAAAGGTTCAATTTCATCTTCGTCTGCCAATTCGTCGGCGGAACGAAAATGATCAGCGACATTTGCCGCCAAATCCTGAATTTTGCTCACCAGCTTTGGTGCATGCTCTTTGATGGGTTCGCGCAACAGCCAAGCAAGCCCCGCAGCCGCAGCAATTGCGAACGGCAGACGATTGTTGTGGAATTTTTCTTGCACCGCATGAGCCGTATCATCCACTTTCGCGCCAATCCGATATTTCCCGCGATCGACAAGCGCACTTGGCCTTAGCGCGGCCCTCGCGACATCGAGCCGACGGTGCAGTTCGGCACGCTGAAGCATCGAGCGACGCGCGGCCGCGATCAGGCGATTACGCGTCCGCGGCATCGGTATCGATCCCTTCATTCGTCAGGTCACGCCGGAGCGCGGTCCGAATATCGCCATAACTACGCTGCGCGCGCCATCCGGCGAATCCGGCGATAACAAGCAGGACAGCGACGACAATCAATGTCGCAAGCAAGGGGCCAACCTGCGGTGCGAGCGCAAGGATTGCGCCGAACGCAAGCGCGAGCATCGCAATGCCCAAAGCGGACGCGGCAACCGCACCCCACCCAGCGGCCCAACTTGCGCCATGCAATGCAAGTTCGCCGCGTGCTTCGATGAGGGCGAATTCGGCCCTTGCCGTAGCCGAAAGATTATCGACGACATCGCCGACAATCTTTTCGAGCGGGACGGGCGGCGGAGTGACCGGACGTCCGTCGGGCGCATAGCCATGGCTTATGCCATCAAAGCTGCGCTCGTCGGACGCCGGGTGGTTCGGATCTGAAGATGACAATGTCTCGTCAATCGTTCGAATTGCCCT
>JAURVS010000279.1 GCA_030655355.1 Sphingopyxis sp. | reverse complement strand
GCCGCGCTCGATTTCTACAAACTGACCCCGCAGGACGTCACGACATTCTACGACGAACTCGACCTCTCGCCGATGAAGGTGAAGGTCAAACAGGGGGGCGGCGCCGCGGGCCACAACGGCATCCGCAGCATGATCCAGCATATCGGCGAGGATTTCCGCCGCGTCCGCATCGGCATCGGGCACCCGGGACATAAAGACCGCGTTACCGGCCACGTTCTCGGCAATTATCACAAAAGCGAGATGGAGCCGCTGATCGACCTGCTCGGCGCGATCGCCGCCGAGGCCAAATGGCTCGCCGACGGCGACGATGTACGGTTTCAGAGCGACCTCGCTCTCCGCCTACAGAGCTGAACCAGATTGCAGCGCGTGCTCGTCATTGGGCCCTGCGGCGCGGGCAAGTCGACCTTATCAGTCGAGCTGGGTGTAAAACTGGGGCTCCCGGTCTTCCATATGGATCAGCTCAACTGGCGACCGGGCTGGATTGAGAGCAGCAAGGATGAATTGCGAGCAAAGGTTGCTGCGGTCACCGCCACCAAGCGGTGGCTGATCGACGGCAATTATGGCGGCACGCTGGAAGACCGGCTGAGCCGTGCCGACACCGTCATCTATCTAAACTATCCGATCCCTTTGTGCGCCTGGCGCCTCCTTCGCCGTATTGTCAGATATTGGGGGCGCACCCGGCCCGACATGCCGGAAGGATGCTATGAAAGGTTCGACCTTAGTTTCTTTCTGTATGTGCTAGCGTGGAACAGCGGCCCGGGTCCGAGAACGGAAGCCCGGTTGCGAGAGCATGACGGAAAGGTCATCTGCTTGCGCAACCCGCATGCGTTACAAATATGGCTGCATTCTCTGCCTAAAGCGCCATCTTGATCCCATTTGTCTGGCTTTCCGCGCGGTAAGTCTCCCTGAAAATCGGGTCTTGGCGTGGCCGGATAGGCGCAGGCTTGCGCGTTGGCTGGCCTGACCGTCGTGGGCCTCAAATGCCAACGTCACAGGAGCGTCACGCGATTCAAACCTAACTGACATGGTGAAGCCATGTAGCTGACACCTCCCTCTGCAATCGGTGCGCCACCCAATCCGGACACTCAGTCCGGCGCTCAACCGAAAAACAGGGGAACTGCATGTCACATCTTACCGACGACGCCCGCGCGCCTTATCGCGGCGAACCGAACGACCTTCCCGGCCCCGACAGCCTCGAGGCGCTGGTCGCGAAAAATCCATCGCGCCGCACTCTGCTCCGTAACGGATTGCTCGGTCTGTCGGTGATTCCCGCTGCCGCGCTCGCGGGCTGCATGGGCGACGACGGCGATCCGACAGTCACGCTTCCCCCCACCCCGACACCGACCCCCACCCCGACGCCGACGCCCCCGCCCGTCAGCTATGCGGTGAATTTCGCTGCCGTCGCAGCAAACCAGAATGACGCGGTGACGGTACCCGCTGGCTACACCGTTGACGTGCTGCTCAAAGCGGGCGACTCGGTCGAGAACGGCACCGCCTATTCGGGCAGCTTTCCGACCCCGGCCGTCGCCGAGAAATGGGCTGGGGGCAATCATGACGGGATGGAATATTTCACTCTGCCGGGTGTCGACGCCAATGCGGGCGGCTTGCTTGCAATGAATTATGAATATCCCGATTTCAACATCCTGATGGCGGGCAGCTATGACGCCGCCACCGCCTCCGCCGACCAGAAAGCGCTCGCGCTGTCCGCCGTTGGCATCGGCGTCGTCGAAATCGCCAAGGGCACCGATGGCAAATGGGCGGTGAAGGCCGGATCGACCTACAATCGCCGCTATACCGGCAACAGCAGCTATCGCGCCGGCGGCCCCGCCGCAGGCCTGCTGTCGGGCACGATCAAGGGCATGCTGAACAATTG
>JAURVS010000275.1 GCA_030655355.1 Sphingopyxis sp. | reverse complement strand
TTCAGGCGATCGTTGAACTCGAAATAGGCTTCGCCGAACAAGCCGTAAGAGGTGATCTTCAGATCGTCGGTATTGTTGCGGAAGAACGGTGTCGCGAGGAACGAAGGCGGCAGCGGGCCGCCCGCGGCCGGCGGATTGGTTGCCGCCGTAAATGCGCCGAGTACGCCGGTCAGATAATCGATCGGGAAGGCGTTCACATAATAGCTGTTCTCCGTCAGATGATAATCGGCATAAATGCCGCCGACGAGGAAGTTGAAGGGACCGTCGAGGTCGCTCGACAAGATACCTTCAACCGACCAACTGCTGTTATACTGGTTCGACCGGTCAAACTGCAGCGACTGGTCGCTACAAATCTTGTTACCACCATAGCTGCCGTAACCGGTCTCTTCTGCCAGCGACACGCAGAGTTGGCCTGCAGGTCCGTTGGGGATGATCGCCGCGGCGACAGGACGGAAGTAAGGCGCCAACGCTGCCCCCAGCGCTCCGTTTGCAGCCGCCTGCAACGTTGCGAGGCCGCCGGCGTAGAGCGCGCGGTTGCCGACATTGCTGTTGTAATCCTGCGACGCGTCCAGCTTGACCTTCTGATACTGGCCCGAGACCTGCAGTGACACCGGGCCGAAATTATGTTCGATCTGGCCTTGCAGCGTCAGTTCGCTGGTGAAGTAGCTCGGCGTATAAGCCGTGTTCACGGTGCGCGGGTCGGACGGGATCGTGGTGTTGGCGTAGACGTCGGGACCATAGAGGCTGCCCAGCGCAAACGCCTGCGGGATGCCGCGGATCGCAAGGAATTCGCGCGAGGTGAGCGCGGCGGTGAAGGTCGCGTTACCGTTAAAAGGCGAGTTGTCGAGGCGGCTGTTCAAGCAGCCCAAGATGCCGGTCGGGTCGCGCTGGCAAAGCTGCTTCTGGATGCGCGTGCGCTTGTCCTTTTCGTGGAAATAGGAAGCAAGCAGGTCGATCGTTGTGTCAGGGGTCGGTTCCCAACGCAGCGAACCACGAACCGAGTAAAGGTCGCGATCGTCGATGCGCGTGTTGAGAAACGTATTTTTCGTATAGCCGTCGCGGTTGAGATAGATGCCTGCGACGCGCAGGGCCATGGTGTCGCCGATGGGAATATTCACCATCGCCTTGCCCTTCATCGAATCATAATTGCCATATTCGGCTTCAGCGGCGGCTTCGAAGGCGCCCAGCTTCGGCTTCGCGGTGATAACGTTGACCACGCCCGATGTTGCGTTGCGACCGAACAAGGTACCCTGCGGCCCACGCAGCACTTCCACGCGTTCGAGATCGAAAAATTCGGTTTCGAACAGGCGGGTCGAAAACAGCGGGTCGCCGTTGAGGTGAATTGCGGTCGCGCTGTCGCACGTCGTGCCGACGCACAGATCGCCGATCCCGCGGATCGTGAAGCTGGCGCCGGTAAAGTTGGTCTTGGTGAAAGTGACGTTCGGGAGCGTCAGCTGAAGATCCGACGGAGTCTTGATCTGTTGGGCTTCGAGCGCTTCGGTCGAAAAGGCGCTCACTGCGATTGGCACGTCTTGCAGACGCTCCGACTGGCGCTGCGCCGTGACGACGATTTCGCCGCCAAACGCATCGCGCTCCACTTCATCCGCCGCGCCCTGTGCATATGCCGGCGTCGCCACCGTCATTGCAAGGATCGAGGTTCCGATCAGTGCCTTGAACTTCATTTATAGCCTCCCTTTTTCGATCCCGCAGGTGCGGGGCCGCCCAACTTCAATTTGTGGTTAGGGGAGGGGAAACGACCAGACATGGCAAAGGGCACCCGACCAAAGCGGCCATGTGCCCTCGTGAATCCCACTTGCCAGCTGTGCTGGTCATCGTCCTCTCCCACCGGCGTCGGGGAATACGCCAGCCTCTCCGGAATACGACCCGCTCAAGCGGGTTCTGTAATGCAATTAAGGTGCGCCGAGTTGACGGAAGCGTCAAGTCACTTGTTTGGCCCAAAAAAGGACGCGAAACTGCGGCTCTCCGGAGGTGAAAAAAGCCAAGTTTCCGCAACGTAAACTTCATGGCGGGGCATAAATTCTTCTTGTCCGGGCCTTGCCAACCGGCACATTGACGCCGAAGTGTGCGACTTCAAGGCAACAGTGAAAGCGGAGCGATGAGCGACAAAGTCGAGTTGGGACCGGACGGCAAAATTGTAGTGCCGGACCATGTCGCGGACGCCGTGCGGACGCTGATCGAATGGGCGGGCGACGATCCGGCGCGCGAAGGATTGCTCGATACGCCGCGGCGTGTGGCACGCGCGTGGAAGGAATATTGTTCGGGCTATGCCGACGATCCCGCGATTCATTTGTCGCGTACGTTCGAGGAAGTCGGCGGTTATGACGAGATCGTTTTGCTGCGCGATATTCCGTTTCAGTCGCATTGCGAGCACCATATGGCACCGATCACTGGCAAGGCGTCGATCGCCTATCTGCCGCGTGACCGCGTCGTCGGCATCTCGAAGCTCGCGCGCGTCCTCAACGGTTACGCGCGGCGCCTGCAGGTGCAGGAACGGCTCACAGCCGATGTTGCGCGCTGTATCTGGGACAATCTGCACCCGCACGGCGTGGCGGTAGTCATCGATGCGCAACATGGTTGCATGACCGGGCGCGGGGTCCGCACGCCAGGTGTGGGCATGGTGACGAGTCGGCTTTTAGGCTGCTTCCTCGACGACCAGCGCAGCCGCAAGGAAGTGCTGAGCCTGATGGGCTATTGAAGAGCCAAGACTGCATCGTCCGGGATGACGAAGGACTGGAATCGACCGATTGCGGAGACCGCCGGAAGAGCTATCATAGAAGAATGGAATTTTTGATCGATGAGGTAGCTCGAAAGTTCGTTGAGTATATGGACGACCGATATGGCCGCATCGCAGCGTGGGGCGTCGCACTTTTCGGCGCCGCGGTCGTGATGGGCTTAGCCATGTTTCTCGTCTTGCATCTGATCCGCTGACTTCCGCTTTCCACCCCATTTCCGCAGTTCACAGCCAATCTGGATGGAATGACCGGGCAGGATCAATTGCGGACATGTTCCAATTGCCAATACGACTTCGAGAACGACGTCTGGGGTGACCTCAAGAGTGACTTGGCTGAAACGGTACCATGATCGACTCATAACCGAGATGGAGCGGGACCCGCCGTGGAGCGGCTACGGTAAACTGGAATGTCTATGGCCGATTTTTTTAGGCGGCGGCATTATGTTTGCGTTCGAATATGCAACGGGGCTCCCTGTTCATAACACATTTTGGGTTGTGCCATTTTTGCTACCCGGTGTGGTCTGGTATCTTTACCTCACGAAACGCTTCATGCTCACGCTCGCCCGGCAGTTGCGATCGCCGCGAGCCTAACTTGCCTCGTCCACTGCCCACCCCATTTCGGTCGTCAGATCACGATCGCTCCGATTGTGCTCGACAAAGAAAAAGGCTCCGGAGCATGATGCACCGGAGCCTTGAATTTCTCGCAAGGAGGAAGGGGCTTACGCCTCTTCGCTCTCGTCTGCAGCAGCTTCCTGCGCCAGTTCCGAAGGCGGCGTCGCGTCTTCGAACTCGTCTTCGCTGTCGGGTTCCAGAGCCGTGGCGACTGCCTCGGCCTGTTCTTCCTCGAACATCGCCGCGATGACGTCGATGCCCTGCTTCTGCATTTCGGCTTCGTCGGGCGAGCGCGCGACATTGACGCCGACGGTCACGATGACTTCAGGGTGCAGCTTGACCTTGACGTCGACGAGACCGAGCGACTTGATCGGGCGCTCGAGTTCGACCATCGACTTGCCAAGGCCTTCGACGCCGTCTTCGGTCAGCGCGTCGACGATGTCACGGACCGAGACCGAACCATAAAGCTGGCCGGTGTTCGATGCCTGACGGATCAGGACGATCTGCTTGCCGTTGATGCCGCTGGCGCGGCCTTCGGCGTCGGTGCGACGTTCGGCGTTGTCCGCCTCGATCTTGCCGCGGTTCGCTTCGAACAGCTTGCGATTCGTGTCGTTCGCGCGCAGCGCCTTGTTGTTGGGCAACAAGTAGTTGCGGGCAAAGCCGTTCTTGACGTTAACGACATCACCGATGCCGCCGAGTTTCTCGATGCGTTCGAGCAGGATGATTTCCATCGGACCAGCCCTCCTTACTTCACAATGTAGGGAAGCAGGCCGATGTGGCGCGAGCGCTTGATCGCTTTCGCCAGCTCACGCTGCTTCTTGGTTGACACCGCGGTAATCCGCGACGGGACGATCTTGCCACGCTCCGACAGGTAACCCTGAAGCAGACGGACGTCCTTGTAATCGATGACCGGTGCGTCCTTCTGGCTGAAGGGGCAGGTCTTGCGGCGGCGGAAAAAGGGTCGTGCCATGATCGTTTTCCTTATTCTTCGCCGTCGCGGTCACGGCCGCGGCCGCCACGACGTTCCTGCTTGCGCATCATTACCGATGGACCTTTTTCGAGTTCGTCGACCTTGATGGTGAGCCAGCGGATGATATCTTCGTTGATCGAAGCCTGACGCTCGATCTCTGCAATGGCTTCGCCTGCGACTTCAGCCGACAACATCACATAATGACCCTTGCGGTTCTTCTGGATCTTGTAGGCGAGCTGCTTCAGGCCCCAGGTTTCGGTCTTGTGAACCGTGCCCTTAAATTCGCCAATGACGTTGGTGACGGTTTCCGCCAGCGCGTCGACCTGAGCCTGGCTCAGGTCTTGACGCGCGATAAAAACATGCTCGTAAAACGGCATGGTGCGCTTCCTTCGATTTGGCCGATCGCTGGTTCCGCGCCAATCGCGAAACCCCTCCGGCTGTCGTCTCTGCTTTGCGAATTGTGCAAAACAAACGGGGCGATGGCATGAGAGCCTCGCCCCGAAGCGGCGGCCTATACAGATTCGCGTGAGGAAATCAAG
>JAURVS010000192.1 GCA_030655355.1 Sphingopyxis sp. | reverse complement strand
TTCACCGGCTCGCCGCCGATCGGGACTTCGATCAGGACATTCAGGCTGTCGGGCGGGCTGTCGCCGGCGGGAATCAGGTCAATGCGCATGGGAGAAGTCAGTCCTTTTTCTGTTCTCCGCCGAATCTTTTACAACTGGCGGTGCGGCGCCAATAGCCGATCAAACCAGTCGGGGCCACTGCCCGTTTTTTCGAGGTACGGCCAGCGCAGTCCGCCATGATAATCGATATCGATTTGGCGATACCGCCCGCCGCGTTCGACGAGCAAGCGCACCGGGGTTTTGCCGTCGGCCGCGGCGCGAATCGCGGCTTCCAGACGCTCGCGGTTATAGGTCAGCCCCTCGACCGCGACGATCTTCGTGCCGTTGACGATATCCGATTTGAACGCCGGGCCGTCCCACAATACGGCGGACGCGACGCCATCCTTGTCCACGGTCATCCCCAGCGAATGCGTCAGGTCAACGTTCTTCGCCTGCGCCATGCGGTCGCGATCATAGACGTTTGGCGCGTCGCGCCAGACCAGCCGGTAACCCGCGCGGTCGATGCCGCTGACGGGGGCAACGCGCCCGGGCGCCTGAAATCGCTCGCGCAGGAAATTCGCCCAGTCATAGGGATGGACGGCGTTCAGTGCCGCGACGACGTCGTCGAAATCATAAGTGTCCTGCCCCCAATCGCCTTCGCGTCCGCCGAAAAAGGTGCGCGCGAAATCGTCGAGGCTTTTGGCGTTGTTCGTCGCCTGCCGGATCAGCATGTCGGCCTCCAGCCAGACGAGCGAACCTTCATTGTAATAATCCTCGCTCCGCGACCAGCTGGCGAAGGGCTTGGGCTTGCGCGCCGCAATGACCGGATCGAGCGTCGTATCCTCGACCGAGCGCCACAGCCGCCCCGGCTGGACACTGTAATATCCCGCGTTCGTTGCCCATTCGCCGAGGTTGATCTCTTTCGACTGGATCGACGTCCGGCGGGCGATGACACGTTCCCAGAAACTCGTCTGGACTTCGTAAACACTGTGGAGGTTGTCGTGCATCGGAGTGCGGTAATCGGGCGTCCACATTTTGTCGGGCCGGCGATATTTGCCGTTCCAGCTGTGCGTCAGCTCGTGCGGCAGCAGCCCGCGCTCGCTGTCATTGTCGTTCCATTTAGTGAAATAGTCGGGGTTGCGGCTGTTTTCGCTGCTGCGATGATGTTCGAGGCCGATGCCGCCGAGCTCATCGGTGAGCGCGAGGAGAAATTCATAATGGTCGAAGTGCCGCATGCCGAACAGCGCGACCGCTTCCGACACCATCGCGGCGTGGCGCGCAATATGGTCGGGGCTCGCCTCGAGATATTTCGGCTCATCGGCGACGACGTTAAGCGTCACCTTGTTGCCGAGGTCCCATTTGCGGAAATATTTCCCTGCGAACATCGGGCTGTCGACCAGCACTTCATAATTGGTCGGGGCAAAGCTGTAGCGGTTGCCCGAAACCTTCAACCCGTCGAGCGCCGACGCGCCGGTCCAGCCGTCGGGCAAAGTGACTTCAAGCTGCACCGGAATGGCGCGCGTGAAATAGCCTGCCGGATAGACGCTCACCTGTTCCCACTGCAGGTTCATCATCGCCGGGGTCACGACGACGCGGCCCTCGGTCGTGCGCGTGGGCGACAGAAAGTCAAAGCCGATGTCGATGCTCTTCGTGCCCGCGGGCACATCGATGTCAAAGGCATAGACGTCAGTCGGTTGACGCGTCCAGGCGATCGGCTTGCCGCCCGCGCTCGCCTTGAAACCCGCAACCTCGGCAATCGCGCCGCGCGGCGCATGTTTGCCGGGCAGCCATTCGGGATAAAGCAACGTCAGCTTGCCCGACTTCGCGACCGGAATCGTCTGACGGACATGAAAGATGCCGCGCGCCACATCCGTCGCATCGACCTTCAATTGCATTGTGCCAGGATAGGGTCGGTCGGCGGGCAGGGGGATCGTCAGCGGCTGGACGACCGGCTGCGGCCGACTGTTGCCGTCTTGGGCGTCAGCAGCGGGGGTAGCGATGAGGAAGAGCGCGGGTGCTACGAACAGGGCATTTTTCATGACCATTTCTCTGCCCTCAAATGGCCGTGAGGTCCAGTGAGCGCTCTGCAAGCGGCCTTTGCCTTTCGATGAAAAACCATTAGACGCCGCCGCCATGAGCAAGGACAAAAGCGCGAAGATCCCGACCCCGCAGGCTGTGCGCGGCACGCAGGACATGCTCGGCGATTTCGCCGACCGTTTTGCGCATGTCGTCGACACGTTCGAGCGCGTGCGCCGCCTCTATGGCTACAAGCGCATCGAAGTGCCGGTGATCGAGCCGACCGCGGTGTTCGCGCGCTCACTGGGCGAGACGACCGACGTCGTTTCGAAGGAAATGTATTCGTTCGACGATCGCGGCGGCGAATCGATCACGCTGCGCCCCGAATTCACTGCGGGCATTGCTCGCGCCTATATCACCAACGGCTGGCAGCAATTCGCGCCGCTGAAAGTCGCGACGCACGGCCCGCTGTTCCGCTACGAGCGCCCGCAAAAGGGACGCTATCGCCAGTTCCACCAGCTCGACGCCGAAGTGCTCGGCAGCGACAGCCCGCTCGCCGACGCCGAATTGCTCGTCTTTGCCGATCAGCTTCTGAAAGAGCTGGGGATCGGTGAGGGCGTGACGTTGACGCTCAACACGCTCGGCGATGCGGCGAGCCGCGACGCCTGGCGCGCTGCACTTGTCGAGCATTTCGAAGCGCACCGCAGCGACCTCAGCGAAGACAGCCTCGCGCGGCTCGACAAGAATCCGCTGCGCATCCTCGACAGCAAGGACCCGAAAGACCGCCCGATCGCCGACAGCGCGCCCGACATCGACGCATTCCTCACCGCCGAGGCGCAGGATTTCTTCGGCGCGGTCACATCGGGGCTCGATGCCGCCGGGGTCGAATGGGAGCGCAACGCGCGGCTCGTCCGCGGCCTCGACTATTATCGCCACACCGCGTTCGAATTCGTCACTGATCGGCTCGGCGCGCAGGGCACCGTGCTCGGCGGTGGACGCTATGACGGGCTGATCGAAGCACTCGGCGGCCCGCCCACCGCGGCGGTCGGCTGGGCGGCGGGGATTGAGCGGCTGGCGATGCTGCTGGATGACGATATCATCGACAACCGGCTCGACGTGGTCATTGCGGTCGAGGACGACGGCCAGTTTACGCAAGCGATGAAGGCTCTGACGACCCTTCGCAGCGGCGGCTTCTCGGCCGATATCGTGGCCACCGGCTCGGTGCGTAAGCGGTTCGACAAGGCGGCGAAAATCCCGGCGCACGCGCTGGTCTCGGTTGGAACGCACGATGGCGCGGCCTATATCAATGTGCGCGGCGACAGCGACCGCGCGAAAGAGGTTGAGGCGGTCGTCCGCGCGCTCTGATGGCAAATGTTTCCGAAAGACAGATAGACGCGATCATCGAACGCCACGCCGCGCTTCAGGCGCGCATGGCGACGGGCGAGATGGCGCCCGCCGACTTCGTCGCGGCGTCGAAGGAATTTGCCGAACTCGAACCCGTCGCAACCGCGGCGCGCGAAGTCGTTCGGCTGCGCGGCGAAATCGTCTCGCTCAACGAAATGCTCGCCGACCCCGAAATGAAAGCGATGGCGGCCGAGGAACTCGCCGGGGTTGAGGAGGCTTTGCCTGCCGCTGAGCATGATCTTGCAATCAAACTGCTCCCCAAGGATGTCGCCGACGAGCGCGCCGCGATGCTCGAAATCCGCGCCGGGACGGGCGGCGACGAAGCGGCGCTTTTCGCGGGCGATCTGCTCCGCATGTATAGCCGCTATGCCGACGGTCAGGGCTGGAAGGTCGAACTTATCTCGGCGAATGAGACCGAAGTCGGCGGATATAAGGAAGTCGTCGCGTCGGTGACGGGGCAGGGCGTATTCGCCAAATTGAAGTTCGAAAGCGGCGTTCACCGCGTCCAGCGCGTCCCCGCGACCGAAAGCCAGGGCCGCATCCACACCAGCGCCGCGACCGTTGCGGTGCTGCCCGAGGCCGAAGAGGTCGATGTCGCAATCAACGACGGCGACCTCAAGATCGACATTTACCGCGCGAGCGGAGCGGGCGGGCAGCACGTCAACACCACCGACAGCGCGATTCGCATCACTCACTTGCCCACCGGCCTCGTCGTGATCCAGCAGGACCAGCGCAGTCAGCACAAGAATCGCGCCAAGGCGATGCAGGTGCTGCGCGCACGGCTCTATGATCTGGAGCGCGAGAAGATTCACAGCGCCGAGGCGTCGGCGCGCAAGTCGATGGTCGGATCAGGCGACCGGTCCGAACGCATCCGCACCTATAATTTCCCGCAGGGGCGCGTGACCGATCACCGCATCAACCTGACGCTCCACCGTCTGCCTGAAATCATCGAAGGCGCGATGGACGAGCTGATCGACGCGCTGATCGCCGAAGATCAGGCGCAGCGGCTGGCGGGGTTGAGTGACTGAAAGGCCAAACGTGGGAGACGTCAAACAGGCTCTCCGCGAAGCGGCGCAGCAGCTGGCTGCGGTTTCCGACACCCCGCGCCTCGATGC
>JAURVS010000256.1 GCA_030655355.1 Sphingopyxis sp. | reverse complement strand
CGGACCGCTGGTCTGGTCGCGCGCGCTGCCCGATCTGCACGCGGGGCTGGGGTCGCGGTTCCGGAATGCGGTGCGCGAGATTGATTTCATCCTCTGGGGCGTTTTGCTGGTGGCCGCGGCGTGGGTGTCACCTTCGCTGCTCGTCGCGCCGCTGGTCTTCCTGGCTTGGGGCTGGTGGCTGATGCGCCGGATCGGCGGGATTTCGGGTGACGGCCATGGCGCGGGGATCGAGGTTGGCGAGAGCGCGTTGCTCGCCGCCGCGCTGTTGATCGCGCATTGGCTGTGAGCGCGGGCTGGACCTGGCATGGCGGCGGGGTCGCAGCGGCCGCTGCGCATTTCGGCGGCGGCGACTGGATCGACCTGTCGACGGGGATCAATCCGCATCCCTGGCCGGGCGCGGCGGACCTCACATTCGACTGGCAGTCTCTGCCTGATGGTGGGGCGCTTGCCGCGCTGGAAGCCACCGCAGCATCGGTCTTCGGAGTCGATGCCCATTATGTGTGCGCAGTGCCCGGGACCGAGATCGGGCTGCGCCTTGTCGGCGGGCTGATCGGCGGACCGGCGCGCCATGTCGCCCCCGGCTACCGTACGCATGGCGAGATGATTGCGGGCAGCGCCGCTGCCGACTGGGCGGAGGCGAAGGACGCCGACAGCACTTTGATCATCGCCAATCCGAACAATCCCAACGGGCGCCTGATGGAACGCAACGCGGTGCAGGCGCTGATCGACGCGCGCGGTCCCGGCGGCTGGCTGCTCGTTGACGAAGCCTTTGCCGATGCCGATCCGATGAATAGCGTTTCGGCTTCGGTCGGCGACGCGCAGCGGCTGATCATCTTTCGCTCCTTTGGCAAATTCTTTGGCCTCGCGGGCGTGCGCCTTGGCTTCGTCCTCGGCCCGCAAGCCATCATTGCGGCGCTGCGCAAGCAACTTGGCGCATGGCCCCTGTCGGCGGCGGCGATCGCGATCGGGACGGCGGCCTATTCGGACGGCGACTGGATTGCCGCAACGCGCCAGCGCTTGCCAATCGAAGCGGCAGTGCTCGACGCGCTGTTGGTCCGCCGCGGTCATCAACCGATCGGCGCCTGCCCGCTATTTCGCCTGATCGAAGTCGAAGACGCGCATGCGCTGTTCGAGCGGCTTGCGCGGCTTGCGATCCTGACGCGGCCCTTCACCGACCAGCCACGCTGGCTGCGCCTCGGGCTTACCGCCGATTCCGCCGCGCTCGCGCGGCTCGAAGCGGCGCTGGACGATGGCTGAGCCGGTCGCGCTCACCGTGCTCGCGCTCGACGCCGCCTTTGGCTGGCCGCGCGCGCTTTATCGCCGCATTGGCCATCCGGTCGGCCTGTTCGCACGGCTGATTGAGGGGTGCGAGGCGCAATGGAATCGCCAAGATCATAGCTTCGCGGCACGGCGCGCGCTCGGCGTCCTGACCTTGCTGATCCTGTTGATCGTTGGTGCAGGCCCGGCGTGGGCGCTCCAGCATGCGCTGCTTACTTCGTTCGGCGCATGGGGCTGGATCGGCATCGCGATCCTCGCCTGGCCTGCGCTTGCGCAGCGCAGCCTGTTCGATCATGTCCGCGCGGTCACCGACGCGCTCGACGGTGCTGATCTGCCCGGCGCGCGCCACGCCGTCGGCATGATCGTCGGCCGCGATACCGCCACGCTCGACGAGCCAAGCGTCGCCCGCGCCGCAATCGAAAGCCTCGCCGAAAGCTTTTGCGACGGCGTCGCCGCTCCGCTTTTATGGCTGCTCGTTCTCGGGCTTCCCGGCGTGTGGGTGTATAAGGCGATCAACACCGCCGACAGCCTGATCGGGCATCGCGAGGAACGCTGGCGCGCCTTCGGATGGGCCGCAGCGCGCACCGACGATCTCGCCAATCTGATCCCCGCGCGGCTGTCGGGGGCGCTGATCTGCCTCGCGGGCGGCGGCGGGTGGCGTATGATGTGGCGCGATGCGCGGAACCATGCCTCGCCCAATGCCGGCTGGCCCGAGGCGGCGATGGCGGGTGCGCTGAAGATTCGACTGGCGGGGCCGATCGCCTATGACGGAATCATGCAAGACAAGGCCTGGATCGGAGATGGCGACAGCAACGCGGGCGGCGAACAGATCGACCGCGCGCTCGCTATCTATCTTCGCGCGTGCCTGTTGCTGTGGTTGATCGCAGGAGCCGCCGCATGGCAGCGCTGATGCTGCAGGGCACGGGCTCCGACGTCGGCAAGTCGGTGCTCGTTGCGGGGCTCTGCCGCGCCTTCGCCAATCGCGGGCTGATCGTGCGGCCGTTCAAGCCGCAGAATATGTCGAACAATGCCGCAGTCACGATCGATGGCGGCGAGATCGGGCGCGCACAGGCGTTGCAGGCGATCGCGTGCCGCACTCAGCCGCATAGCGACATGAATCCGGTGCTGCTGAAGCCGCAGGCCGACCGCACCTCGCAACTGATCGTCCATGGACGCGTGCGCGGAACACTGGGCAGCGGCAATTTTCGCGAAGCGCGCGGCGCGCTGCTCACCGAAGTGATGGCCAGCTATGACCGGCTTCGCGCGCAATGTGACCTTGTCGTCGTCGAGGGCGCCGGATCGCCTGCCGAGATAAACCTGCGCGCAGGCGACATCGCCAATATGGGCTTCGCGCGCGCCGCGAATGTCCCCGTCATACTGATCGGCGATATCGACCGCGGCGGCGTGATCGCATCGGTCGTCGGCACGCGCGCAGTGATCGAGCCCGAGGATGCCGCGATGATCCGCGGCTTCCTGATCAACAAATTTCGCGGCGATCCCGCGCTGTTCGAGGATGGCTATCGCGAGATTGAGCGGCGCAGCGGCTGGTCGGGATTTGGCGTCATCCCCTGGCTGTCGGCGGCGGCGCGGTTACCGAGCGAAGACGCGGTGATCCTCGAGCGCCCCGCCGACCCGCGCGAGGGCCGCAAGCTGATCGCCTGCCCGATCCTTCCGCGCATTTCTAATTTCGACGATCTCGACCCGCTCAAGCTCGAGCCTGGAGTCGAACTTGTCATGGTGCCGCCGGGCCGACCGATCCCCGCCGAAGCCGCGATCATCATCCTGCCGGGATCGAAGGCGACGATCGCCGACCTCGCAGCGCTGCGCGCCGAGGGCTTGGACATCGACATCAGGGCGCATCACCGCCGCGGCGGGTTGGTCGTCGGCCTGTGCGGGGGGTACCAGATGCTCGGCCGAAGCGTCGCCGATCCGCTGGGGATCGAGGGCGCGCCGGGCGAGGTCGAAGGTCTGGGGCTGCTCGATGTCGCGACGACGCTGTCGCCCGCGAAGACATTGTGCCGCGTCCGCGGCGAGGCGCTCGGCGCCGCGATCGAGGGATATGAAATGCATATGGGTGAGACTGGAGGGGCCGGAACCGCACAGCCCTTCGCGGTGCTGGACGGCGGCCAGCGCGACGGCGCGGTCAGCCGCGACGGGCTTGTGATCGGCTCGTACCTCCACGGCCTGTTCGCCTCCGCCGACCTGCGGTCTGCACTGCTGGATCGCGTCGGAATCGCGGGCAGCGGCCGTGACTATCACGCCGATGTCGATGCCGCGCTCGACGAGATTGCCGCCGGGCTGGCGGCGCACGCCGATATCGACGGGATGCTCCGGCTCGCGCAGGCGAGCGTATGACCCGGTCGACGCTTTTCGTCCTCGGCGGCGCGCGGTCGGGCAAGAGCCGCTATGCGCAAAGCCGCGCCGAAGCGATGCCGGGCGACCCTGTCTTCAACGCCACGGCGGACGCCTATTACGACGAGAGGCGCGAGCGCATCGCCCGCCACCGCGCTGACCGCGATGCACGCTGGCGCACCATCGAAGCGCCGCGCAAGCTTCCCGCCGCAATCGATGCGCTGACCAATG
>JAURVS010000245.1 GCA_030655355.1 Sphingopyxis sp. | reverse complement strand
GCGCCTGCAGCCGCTAGCCTCTCCGCAATTGCACGAAAGAGATGCGATTCGAGGAGAGATGGGCGATGGGCCGCGACGTTTCGGAGCTTTTTACATTTGACGAATTTCTGACCCACTGGGCCAGCGAGCGTCCCGACCGGGTGGCAATGCGCGAGGAAGGTCGCGTTTATACCTATGCCCAACTCGACGATCTCACAGCGCGCGCGGCGTCGGCGCTCATCGCGGCGGGCCTGAAGAAAGGCGATCGCATCGCGTGGATCGGCAAGAACAGCGATCTGTATTTCACCTTATTCTATGGCGCGGCGCGGGCGGGGATCGTCATGGCGCCGATCGGCTGGCGCCTGTCGCCGACCGAATGGGCCTTCATCGTCAACGACACGCAGGCGAAGATGGTCTTCGCCGGACCCGGCTTCGACACGGTCGCGGATCAGCTGGCGGGCAAGCTGGAGAATAATCCCTCCATCGTCAGTGCTGCGGATGCCTGGACAGTGATCAACGGCGCCGCGCGTGCGGCTTTCGAACCCTCGGCGGCAAACGACGCTGTGCTCCAGCTCTACACATCGGGCACGACGGGCAATCCCAAGGGTGCGGTGCTGTCGAACCACAATCTATTTGCGCTGCGCAAAAATTCGGCAGACAACGACCTCGCCTACACCAAATGGAATGATGACGAGGCGGTGCTGGTCGCGATGCCTTGCGCGCATATTGGCGGTACTGGCCTTGGTATCATGGCGCTGGTTTCGGGTCTGCCAGGCGTGATCCTCGCCGAATTTAACCCCGACGGCGTATTCGACGCGGTTGAGCAGCATGGCGTCACGCGCTTCTTCATCGTTCCTGCCGCGCTGCAGATGCTGTTGTTGCACCCCCGCTGCGCGACCGTCGATTACAGTCGCCTGCAATATATCCTCTATGGCGCGGCGCCGATCCCGCTCGATCTGCTGCGCCAGTGCATCAAGATGTTCGGCGCGCAGTTCATCCAGGCTTATGGGATGACCGAAACGACGGGCACGATCTCGATGCTGCCGCCCGAGGATCATGATCCCGAAGGCAACAAGCGCATGCGGTCGGCCGGAAAGCCACTGCCGGGGGTCGAAATCCGCATCGTTGACGCCGACGGCGAGCCGCTGCCGCA
>JAURVS010000242.1 GCA_030655355.1 Sphingopyxis sp. | reverse complement strand
ACCAGGCTGAGCTACTCCCCGACCGATCTGCGCGCCGACCGGGGTCGCCGCGAAGGCAGGGCGGTCCTCTAGACGCGCAATCTGTGAACTTCAAGCGGCAATCGGCACATCCGAGATGATTGTCGGGAATAGGGCATTTGTAACGGGAAAAGCCGAATGACTGCCCGTTGGGAAAATCAGACAATCCGCTTGCGCGACGCCCATGGCGCGCGGCGAAGGGCCGGCTTCACGCGTTATTTGGCTGTGGACGAGCGACCATGGTGGTCCCCTTGTCCGCGCGGGGCGCGAGGCCTAGCAAAGAGGTGCAAAGAACCGGGAGTGAGTCTTGTCCGAATCCATCCACTATGAGCTGCAATATCTCGACTTGATGCGTCGTATCTGGGTTGAGGGCGACGAACGGGTCGATCGCACCGGCGTCGGAACGCGTTCGCTGTTCGGCGAGACGATGCGATTCTCGCTCGAGGACGACGCGATCCCGTTACTTACGACCAAGCGCGTCTATTGGAAGACGGCGCTGCGCGAATTGCTGTGGTTCCTGACGGGCAATACCAATATCCGTCCGCTCGTGGCGCAGGGGGTCAAAATCTGGACCGACTGGCCGCTCGACAAATATCGCCGCGAGACTGGCGATCAGATCAGCGCCGCGGACTTCGAGGCGCGGATCGTTGCCGACGAAGCGTTTGCGGAACAATGGGGCGATCTTGGTCCGGTCTATGGTCACCAATGGGTGAACTGGCCCCGCTATGAACCCGCGGGCGAGGGCCTATTCCGCCGTGCGGGGCAGGGACATAACCAGATTGCGGCGCTCGTCGATTCCTTGCGCAACAACCCCGGCTCGCGACGGCATATCTTTACCGCATGGAATGTTGCCGATCTCGACCGGATGGCGTTGCCACCCTGCCATATGACCTATCAGTTTCACGTCCGCAGTGATGGCGGCCTGTCGTGCATGCTGTTCCAGCGGTCGTGCGATCTGGGGCTGGGATTTGCCTTCAACGTCTTCGAGGCGGCACTGCTCACGCGCCTGATTGCACAGCAATGTGGCCTTCGTGCACACGAACTGGTGTGGACGGGGGGGGACGTGCATCTCTACCTCAATCACGCGGATCTGGTCGAACAGCAGTTGTCGCGTGTGCCCGAAGGCAGCCCCAAGCTGCGCATCCTTCGCAAGCCCGACAGCATTTTCGACTATCAGTTCGATGATTTCGCAGTCGAGGATTATGCGCCGCAAGCGCATATTTCCGCGCCTGTCGCGGTCTGATGGCTGCCGTTGCATTGGTATGGCGTCTGTAATAATATGTCGCCATAGTGAAATATAACTAGGCGCGATTCGCGTCTTCAAAGGGATGAAGAGATGACCGAAACGGATCGGCGCCCGGCGAGCAATCTGCCGCCGCTGTCGCTTCATATCCCCGAGCCGCGCTATCGCCCCGGCGATACGCCCGACTTTGGCGATATCGACGTTCCCGCTGTCGATGCGACCCCGCGCCCGAGCGAAGCGACCAAGCCCGATGCGATGCGCGACCTCTGTTACGGACTCGTTCGCGTCCTCGATTTCGACGGGCAGGCAAAGGGGCAGTGGGATCCCAAGCTCTCGCCCGAACGCCTGCGGACGATGCTGCGCTACATGATGCTTGTGCGCGCATTCGACGACCGGATGTTCCGCGCGCAGCGACAGGGCAAGACCAGCTTTTACATGAAGTGCACCGGCGAGGAGGCGACTTCGGTCGCGTCGACGCTGGCGCTCGATCGCGGCGACATGTGCTTCCCCAGCTATCGCCAGCAGGGCATCCTGATCGCGCGGGACTATCCGCTCATCCAGATGATGAACCAGATTTATTCGAACCGCGGCGATCATCTGATGGGCCGTCAGCTGCCGATCATGTATTCGGCGCCCGAACATGGTTTCTTCAGCGTGTCGGGCAATCTCGCGACGCAATATCCGCAGGCGGTGGGCTGGGCGATGGCCTCGGCCTCGAAGGGCGACAGCCGGATCGCGACCGTATGGTGCGGCGAGGGTTCGTCGGCCGAGGGCGACTTCCACTCGGCGCTGACCTTTGCGACCGTTTACAATGCGCCGGTGATTTTCAACGTCGTCAACAACCAGTGGGCGATTTCGAGCTTCTCGGGATTTGCCGGGGGCGAGCGCACCACCTTTGCCGCGCGCGCGGTCGGTTATGGCATTGCCGGACTGCGGATCGACGGCAACGACCCGCTCGCGGTCTATGCCGCGACGCAGTGGGCGGCCGACCGGGCCCGCACGAACAATGGCCCGACGTTGATCGAGCATTTCACCTATCGCAGCGAAGGCCATAGCACGTCGGACGATCCGACCGCCTATCGCCCCGCCGAAGAACCGACGATCTGGCCGTTCGGCGACCCGATCGACCGGCTTCGCCAGCATCTCGAAACGCTGGGTGAATGGGACGGCGAACGTCACGCGGCGCAGGCGAAGGAACTCGACGATCTGGTCAAGACGACCCAGAAACAGTCGGAGAAGCTCGGCATTCTGGGCCACGGCATGCACCAGCCGTTCGAGACGATGTTCGACGATGTGTTCGAAGAGCTGCCTTGGCACCTCAAGGAACAATGCGCGCAGATGCTCGCCGAGCAAGAGGCCAAGTTCGGCCCCAATTGGAAGCCCGAATGATGAGCGCTGAAGCACAAACCGCCACCAAGACCATGAACATGATCGAGGCGATCAACAGCGCCATGGACGTCATGCTCGAACGCGATTCGAACATGGTCGTGATGGGCGAAGACGTCGGCTTTTTCGGCGGCGTGTTCCGCGCAACTGCGGGGCTCCAGAAAAAGCATGGCAAGACGCGCGTGTTCGACACGCCGATCAACGAATGCGGAATCATCGGCGTTGCGGTCGGCATGGGGGCCTATGGCCTGCGCCCGGTCCCCGAGATCCAGTTCGCCGACTATATCTATCCCGGGCTCGATCAGCTCGTCAGCGAAGCGGCGCGTCTGCGTTATCGTTCGGCGGGCGATTTCATCTGCCCGATGACGGTGCGCACGCCGTTCGGCGGCGGCATTTTCGGCGGTCAGACGCACAGCCAGTCGCCCGAAAGCATCATGACCCACATCTGCGGCGTGAAGACGGTGATTCCTTCGAACCCCTATGACGCAAAGGGCCTGCTGATCGCGGCGATCGAGGATAATGACCCTGTCGTATTTCTCGAACCCAAGCGCATCTATAACGGCCCGTTCAGCGGCTATTATGATCGTCCGGTCGAGCCCTGGTCGAAGCATGACGCGAGCACGGTGCCCGAAGGCCATTACCGCATCGAACTCGGCAAGGCCGCGACGGTACGCGCGGGCGAAGCGCTGACGATCCTTGCCTATGGCACGATGGTGCATGTCACCAAGACGATCGTCGAGGAAATGGGCATCGACGCCGAAATCATCGACCTGCGCACGCTGTTGCCGCTCGATATCGAGGCGATCGAAACCTCGGTGAAAAAGACCGGGCGCTGCCTGATCATCCACGAAGCGACGCGGACTTCGGGCTTTGGCGCCGAGCTGGCCGCGCTGGTTCAGGAGCGCTGCTTCTATCATCTCGAGGCGCCGGTCGAACGCGTCACCGGCTTCGACACGCCTTATCCGCATAGCCTCGAATGGGCCTATTTCCCCGGCCCGGTGCGCATCGCGACCGCGCTGACCAAGATTTTGAAGGACTGACGCCATGGCCCGTTATTCATTCCGTCTGCCCGACATCGGCGAAGGCATTGCCGA
>JAURVS010000229.1 GCA_030655355.1 Sphingopyxis sp. | reverse complement strand
ATGGCATCTGTCCATATGGTGCGACCCGGGAACCGCCGAAATCCTTCGGCACACAGCAAGTTGGAGACGACATATGTCGAAGCGCCATAGCGCCAAGTATAAACTCGACCGCCGGATGGGTGAAAACATCTGGGGTCGCCCGAAGAGCCCCGTCAACCGCCGCGAATATGGCCCCGGCCAGCATGGTCAGCGCCGCAAGAGCAAGGTCTCGGATTTCGGCATTCAGCTCCGCGCGAAGCAGAAGCTCAAGGGCTATTACGGCGACATCACCGAAAAGCAGTTCAAGAAGAATTATTTCGAAGCATCGCGCATGAAGGGCGATACCGGCCAGAACCTCATCGGTCTGCTCGAACGCCGCCTCGACGCGGTTGTTTACCGCTCGAAGTTCACCCCGACGATCTTCTCGGCTCGTCAGCTCGTCAGCCACGGTCACGTCTATGTGAACGGCGTGAAGTGCAACGTCGCCAGCCGCCTTGTAAAGCCCGGCGACGAAGTCACCCTCGGCAAGAAGGCACAGGAAATGGCGCTGGTCGCCGAAGCGCAGAGCCTGCCTGAGCGCGATCTTCCCGAATATCTGGCAGTCGACGGCACCAAGTCGACCTACGTCCGCGTCCCGACGCTCGACGAAGTGCCTTACCCGGTGAAGATGGAGCCGAATCTGGTCGTCGAATTCTATTCGCGCTGATCAGCTCGATATCGAATTCAAAGGGCGGTCCGGCAACGGGCCGCCCTTTTTCGTTCAGTGCGGTAAGAAAGCGGTGATGCGTTTCAGCATAGCGCTGCGCGTTTCTCCGTCGGTCAAACTGTGCGCTAGTCCCTGATATTCGATCAGTTCGACAGATTTTCCCGCAGAAGCCAGCGCGCGCCTCATCATGCGGGATTGCTCAATATCGACATTTTGATCGAGAGTGCCGTGGAACATCAGAACGGGCACGCTGATCTGTCCGGCATTTTGGGCTGGTGACCCTTCGCGAACATGCGGGCCGGACCCAATAAAGTCCCGCGTAATCGAGCCTGAGGTATATTGTAAGCTCTTGGCCTTCAAGCTGCCGAGGTCAGTGACCGGGGCAATTGCAACAATTGACCGGAAAAGACCGGGAGACAACACGCCCGATTGCAGCGCTGCATAGCCGCCATAAGACCAGCCTACGATCGAAAGGCGAGCCGGATCAGCCCCCTCGCCTAACATCCAGCGCCCTGCGTCGGTCACATCGCCAATCGCAGTCCGCCACGATTGAAAACCGTTGTTCTGGTACCACTGGTCGCCGTAACCCGACGAGCCACGAAAATTGGGTTGGATGACTGCAAACCCCGACTGCGCGAAATATTGCGAGAGCCAATCGAACCCCCATTCGTCGCGTGACGACGGCCCGCCGTGTGGCATCACGATTGCGGGCAAGCCTTGTGCATCGGTCCGCCCGGGCGGCAGCGTTAAATAAGCCGGCACCATCGTTCCATCGGCGGCAGGGTAATGAATCGCCTTTACCTGTGAAAGCGCCTGCCCTGCTAACGCGGGCCGCTCTTCAAGCAACGGACGAAGCTGCTTCATCGCCGGCGTATAACGGTAATAGCGGCCCGGATCGACATCGGATCCCGCCCAAACAAGCCACTGCGATTCGTCTGCCGAGGCGTCGATGAAATATACGTCGCGTCCGCCAAGCGCCTTGGACAGCGAACCGGCCATCGCCGAAACTTTCGGATCGGTCGCCTCCATCACGCGACGGTCGGTGACATAGGTCGCGCCAACAACGCGCCGGTCGCGGCCGACGCGCACCAGTCCGTCAATATCAACTTCTGGATGTCGGAACAGAATATCGCCACGACCTGTTCCGTCTAGCCGTATCGAGCTAACGGCCTTGCGACCGTCAATCTTGACGAATCCAATTGCCCGGTCAGTCATTGAATCGACCGCTACCGGGTTAAAGCCTTCCTCTTTGAGCAGATCGACGGTCGACAGTGGTTGCCAAGCGCCGCCATCGCGCGGCTTGAAGAAATATCGAGTTTGTCCATCAAGATAGCCGGTCTGTCCCTTCACACTTTGGGTGCCCATCACACGGACCTTGCCTTTGCCGTCAGTTATATATTCGACCGCGTCAGGCCGCGGCCTTTCAACAATTTTCACCTCGCCACTGCTGGCATCCAGCAAATCAACGCCCATCCCCTGGTCATCTTTGGTAATCAGCGATCCCGATGCGCGGTTCACCTCCGGAACATAGCTACGCATAACGAGCACGCTGCCCGGCTGTCCCGGCGACCAATCAATCACATCGCCACCACGAAAATCGGCCCCCAATGCATTCGCCCCGCGGCGAGCGCTGAGTGCTTTCACATTGCCGCCCGCTGCATCAACTCCGACCAGCGACGTGAAGCCATAGATCGTGCCGCCGTAATCCTGACGCCCCCCGACCTGACAAATGATCCGCGCGTCAGTGGCCCATCGGCACCATAACAAGGTTTCGGGGACACCGCTGGCGCGCAGGATGCGGCGGGGCGTTGCATCGTCGCCAATGTCAAAAACATAAAGATCGTTTGCATGCCCCTTGTTGGGAGCCACAAACGCCAATTTCGTCCCGTCAGGCGAAAGGCTCACGTCGGTGACGCCGGGCACCATGCCAAACCGGGCCGCGAGATCGTTCTCCTGTGCGCTCGCCGAAGCTGAGGCCATGGCAACACCAATGCCCAGCAGACACAATAAACGACCCCGCATCCTTTTATCCCCTGTTATCTTTTGCTGTTTCCCCTTTGCTAAGGCGCTTGCCAGCACATGCCAAGGATGAATGGTTGCTAGACCGTAGCGATGCTTGCACGCGTAGCATCGCGCTGGCACAAGCCGATCCATCGCAAAACGAAAACCCAAGGAAATTCCATGCTTCGTTTCCCCCGCACAACCGCAGCCGTGGCGGTCCTTTTGACCGTTGCCGGATGCAACGCGTCAGACAAAGCCGCGACGCCGGCCACCACCCTCCCCGATGTTC
>JAURVS010000226.1 GCA_030655355.1 Sphingopyxis sp. | reverse complement strand
CTGCCCTGGCAGGTGAAGGAACTCGACGCGCCGCTCGATTTCTGACGGCGCACGCCGCTCGATATTTCGTCATTTCCGCGAGAGTGCGAACCCGGTAGCAACAGCAGCATGGGGTTCCCGCTTTCGCCGGAATGACGAAGGGTTGTCGAAATCATGAAGCTTGTAATTGCCGCGCTTTGCCTGTTTGCGGCGTTCGCGACGCCTGCACTTGCACAGGCGGATG
This sequence comes from Sphingopyxis sp., assembly GCA_030655355.1. Classification (GTDB taxonomy): domain Bacteria; phylum Pseudomonadota; class Alphaproteobacteria; order Sphingomonadales; family Sphingomonadaceae; genus Sphingopyxis. The sequence goes on along the minus strand of JAURVS010000226.1, from coordinate 2,609 downwards.
ACGCCTATGCGCCCGCGCGCGCAATCGTCGCCGACATAGGAAAGATTGTTACGCCGAACGGGGTGCAGGAGACGTTCGAGGCGACGCTCGGCGGCGCGCGACAGGTCGTGAATGTCCGCGGATCGGACAAAGACAATCCGATCCTGATTTTCGTCCACGGTGGTCCCGGCGCAGTCGAAATGCCCTTTGCCTGGGCGTTCCAGCGGCCATGGGAAGATGTCTTCACGGTCGTCCAGTACGACCAGCGGGGCGCCGGGCGGTCCTATCCGCTGAACGATCCCGCCAAGCTCGCTCCGACGATGACGCCCGACCGCTACCGCGACGACGCCATCGAACTGATCGAACTGCTTCAAAAGCGCTATGGCAAACGCAAGGTCGTCCTGATGGGCCATAGCTGGGGCTCGATTGTCGGATTATCAGTTGCGGTGAAGCGGCCCGATCTTCTCTACGCCTATGTCGGGGTGGGCCAAGGGATTGATTTTCGCGAAGGCGAGAAGGCCGGGATGGCGTGGACGCGCGCAAAGGCACTGGCAGCGGGCGACAAGGCCGCGGTCGCGGCGATCGACGCGCTTGCGCCCTATCCGCAGGGCGACTTCACGATCGACAAGGCCGATGGCTGGCGCAAATATGCGATCCCCTACGGTTCGCTCATCTATAACAAGCCCGACCTCAACCTCTATTTCCAGACCCCGCGGCTCTCGCCCGAATATAGCGAGGCCGACCGTCAGGCGTGGGGCAAGGGCAGCCTGTTTTCAGTCATGACGCTGTGGCCGCGGCTTGCCGATGTCAGCTTCAACTCCGTCAAAAAGATGGACGTGCCGATCATTTTCCTGCTCGGACGGCATGACTATACTGTCCCTTCGCCGGTGGCGGCCGAGTGGTTCGGACAGGTCAAAGCCCCCGCAAAGACTCTCGTCTGGCTCGAACATTCGGCGCATATGCCGATGGTCGAGGAGCCGGGGCATTTCTTTGCCGCGCTGCTCCGCGATGTATTGCCGCTGACGAAGGATCCCAAATGACCGCCTATCTCGCGCCGATAGGGCTGCTGTTCGTCTCGAACATCTTCATGACCTTTGCCTGGTATGGACAGCTTGGCGCGGTGTCGCGGCCGATCTGGCTAGCCGTCCTGATCGCATGGGGAATCGCCTTCTTCGAATATTGCCTCGTCGTTCCCGCGAACCGCATCGGCTACGGGGTTTACACTGCCGCCGAACTCAAGACCTTGCAGGAAGTCATCACACTGGTCATATTCGCCGGATTCGCGGTCTTCTGGCTCGGAGAGAAGCTGACCTTGAACCATCTCGTCGGCTTTGGTCTGATTGCGGCGGGGGCGTTTTTCATCTTCAAGGGACCGATTGCGGTCTGACAGGAACATACATCGACATGGAAACCCGTGCCGGCGATCCCGGAGCCTTTGCCCGCTTCGACCTGAGCCGCGTCCCCTCGCCCGCCTTCGTCGTCGACGCAGCGAAAGTTCGCGCCAATCTGTCGGTGCTCCGCAGCATCGGCGATGCGTCGGGCGCGCGCGTGCTCGCGGCCCTCAAGGCATTTTCAATGTGGTCGCTCGGCCCCACCGTCGCCAAATATCTCGATGGCGTCTGCGCCTCGGGACTTTACGAAGCGCGGCTCGGCCGCGGCGAATATGGCGGCGAAGTCGCGACCTATTGCGCAGGCTACAAGGAAGCCGACCTTCCCGAGATCGCGCGATTGTCCGACCATCTGATCTTCAATTCACCCGGCCAGATCGCGCGCTTCCGCCCCCTGCTCGATCAACTGCGTGAGCAAGGCGAAACATTCGACATCGGTCTTCGCATCAATCCAATGCACAGCGAGGGCGAGGTCGCCAAATATGACCCCGCCGCGCCGTGCAGCCGCCTGGGCTTCCCCGTGACCCAATTGCTCCCCGAGCATATGCAGGGCATCGATGGCATCCACATGCACAGCCTGTGCGAACAGGACTTCCCGCCGCTCCAGCGCACTTGGGAAGCGGTGCAGCCCATGCTGCGCCCCTTCTTCAGCACGCTGAAATGGATCAATTTCGGCGGCGGCCATCATGTGACTCGCGCCGATTATCAGGTCGACGATCTGATCGCCTTCCTGAAACAGGTTCGCGCGGCGACCGACTGCGACGTGATGATCGAGCCCGGCGAAGCGATAGCGCTCGATGCCGGGATCCTCATCGGCGAAGTGCTCGATCTGTTCGACAATGGCATGGCGATCGGGATCACCGACATTTCGGCGACCTGCCACATGCCAGACGTGATCGAGGCGCCCTATCGTCCCGCAATGCTCGACGAAGGCAGCGAAGGCATGCCGACGCGCCTCGGCGGCCCGTCATGCCTCGCAGGCGACGTCATCGGTGACTATCGCCTGCCCGGAGGGGCGCGGATCGGGCAGCGTTTCGCTTTCCTCGACCAGGCGCATTATTCGATGGTCAAGACGAACACCTTCAACGGCGTGCCGCTCCCGTCGATCTGGCTATGGGACAGCGAGACCGACGAGCTGAAGCTGATCCGCGAATTTGGCTACGAAGATTTCAAGACGCGGCTGGGGTAATTCGCATCAGAAGTGCGAAGCGTTGAAAATCAGCGCGACCGCCCGGCCCCGTG
>JAURVS010000214.1 GCA_030655355.1 Sphingopyxis sp. | reverse complement strand
ATCGACAATCTGATCGAGGACGAGGTTTTCGAACCCTGGGACGAGGACGAAGAGAGCGAAGCCGCCTGACGCTCGCTTTCCGACGATCCCCTGCCTGCGCCGGGCTGCGAGGCCCCTTGCGGCCCGGCGCCATTTTTCGGTTCATCGCAGAGCCAGCCAGCGCGGCGTAGCCTCCTTCCATATCAAGGGAGGATATTCATGCACCGCACCCTGCTTCTCGCTCTCGCGCTCGCCGCCACCCCCGGGCTGGCGCAGGCGAACCCGCAAATCGACTATCCCGCGTTCCAGGCGCTTACCGCCAGCGTCGCCCCCGAACGCGCGACGCGCCTCATTGCCTTCGATAGTTTCAAGGCCGAGGCGGCAAAGCCCGGCACCCTGCTCCTCGACGCACGCTCGAAGGACGCCTTCGCGCGCGGGCATATCAAAGGCGCGGTGAATCTGCCGCTGACGGATTTCACCGCCGAAAGCCTCGCAGCGGTGATCGGCGCCAACCCGGGCCGCCCTATCCTGATATATTGCAACAATAATTTCTCGAACCACCGCAATCCCGTGCCGCTCAAATCGGCACCGCTCGCGCTCAATATCCAGACCTTCATCAACCTCGTCGGCTATGGCTATCCAAACGTCCTCGAACTCGCCGACGTCGTCGATTTCAACGATCCGAAGGTCGAATGGGTGGCGAGCTAGCGGCCCAAACCTCGTCATTGCGAGGAGCGCAGCGACGAAGCAATCTCCAGCTATCAACCTTTCGCGATGCCGATAGCTGGAGATTGCTTCGCTCCGCTCGCAAGGACGCCGAAGGGCGGCAACGCAATTTTCGCATTCCCCCCTTGCATCCGGCGACATTTTAAACCAATAGCCTGCCCATGCGCCGCAACGCCCTTCTTCTTCTGCGACTTACACGCCCTTGGGCGTGACACTGGCTGCGCGCTAGTCGCGGCCACCCGCTCAAGGGTCCGATCGACACAGCATCGCAACCACCAGAAGAAGTTACCTCATCATGACCATGCTCCGCTACCCTTCGGTCAAGTACAACGCCTTTCCGCAGATTCCCTTGGCGAACCGCGAATGGCCCGGCCGCGTCACCACCAAGGCGCCCATTTGGCTCTCCACCGACATGCGCGATGGCAATCAGGCGCTGATCGATCCCATGGATGCCGAGAAGAAGGCACGCTTCTTCGACCTGCTCGTCCGCATCGGCCTCAAGGAAATCGAAGTCGGCTTCCCCAGCGCGGGCGCGACCGAGTTCGACTTCATCTCGGGCCTTGTCCGGAACGGCCGCATCCCCGACGATGTCACTCCGCAAGTGCTGACCCAGTCGCGCGCCGACCTGATCCGCACCAGCTTCGACAGCCTCGCCGGCGCAAAGACCGCGATTGTTCACGTCTATAATGCTGTGTCCCCCGCGTGGCGCCGCATCGTCTTCGGCATGGAAATGCCCGAGATCAAGGCAATCGCAATCGAGGGCGCAAAGCAGCTCCGCGACAATGCCGCGCGTCTGCCGCAAACGAACTGGCGCTTCGAATATAGCCCCGAGACCTTCTCGACCGCCGAACTCGATTTCAGCATCGAATGCTGCGCTGCGGTGATGGACATCCTCCAGCCGACCGCCGAAAATCCGATCATCCTCAACCTGCCCGCGACGGTCGAGGCAGCAACGGCGAATATCTACGCCGACCAGATCGAATATTTCGCCAAGAATCTGCCCAACCGCGAAGCCGCGCTGATCAGCCTGCATACGCACAACGACCGCGGTACCGGCGTCGCCGCCGCCGAGCTCGGCCTGCTCGCGGGTGCCGACCGCGTCGAAGGCTGCCTGTTCGGCAATGGCGAACGCACCGGCAACACCTGCCTCGTCACCATCGCGCTCAACATGTATACGCAGGGCGTCGATCCCGAACTCGACTTCTCGAACATCGACGAAGTCATCCAGACGGTCGAATATTGCAACCAGCTCCCCGTCCACCCGCGCCACCCCTATGGCGGCGAGCTCGTCTACACCGCCTTTTCGGGAAGCCATCAGGACGCGATCAAGAAGGGCTTTGCAGCGCGCGAACGCCAGAATGATGAGCGCTGGGAAGTCCCTTATCTGCCTATCGATCCCGCCGATCTCGGCCGCAGCTATGAAGCAGTGATCCGCGTCAACAGCCAGTCGGGCAAGGGCGGCGTCGCTTGGGTCCTCGAACAGGACAAGGGCCTGAAGCTGCCCAAGAAGATGCAGGCGAGCTTCAGCCATGTCGTGCAGGCTTTGGCCGACGAGACAAGCCGCGAACTCGGCGCCGAGGATATCTGGGGCGCCTTCGACTACGCCTATCTGGTCACCGACGGCAAGCGTTTCCAACTCGTCGACTGGTCCGAAAGCCATGCGGGCACCGACCGCATCTTCGCGGGCAAGCTCACGATCGACGGCACCCCGCGCAGCGTCAGCGGCCGCGGCAACGGCCTGATGTCGAGCGTCATCGCCGCGCTCAGCGAAAGTGGCGGCCCGGTGATGGATATCGTCGACTATTCGGAACATGCGATCGGTCAGGGCAGCACGGTGCAGGCCGCCGCATATGTCGAATGTCGCACTGCAGACGGCAAAAGCGTCTTCGGCTGCGGCCTCGACACCGACGTCGCTACCGCCAGCGTCCGCGCAATCCTCTCGGCAGCAAACGGCGCCTGACCCTGATCCTCCCTGTGGCCGAAGGCCATGGGGAGGTGGCAGCGCGAAGCTGCTGGCAGAGGGGCCGCACCCCGCCCTTACAATCCCCTGCCCGCCACCCCATATACATGCCATCGCGGCACGCGTTTTCAGTAGGCCGCCGCGACTGAGAGACGTGCGCGCTCCCGCTTACGCAGGAGGAGCCGCGCGCCCATGACGACCGATAGCCCGACCGACATCCAGATCGAGGTCCAGACCGACGCCCCGCCCGTCAAGACACGATCGAACAGCTTCTTTCGCAAACAGCGCACTCCGCTCCCCCGCGACGACGCGCGGCGGCAGGGCGATATCAGCCAGCTCGCCTTTCTGACGATGGGCGGCCGCGACGCCGCGATCGCTTTCCTTAACTCCGAAAATTCCGAACTCGGCGGCCGCCCGCTCGCGCTCGCGACCGCCAGCGCCGAAGGCTATGATCAGGTCGCCACCGCGATCCGCGCCCACGGCCGCGATCCCGGCTACGAATGAGCCGCGCCATGAACCTCGCGCTCGAGGAAAGCGAAGTGAAGGCGATCTGCCTGGCCTCGGGCGTCAGCATCAGCGCAATCGAGCCGCTGCAATCGGGCGGCACCCGCCTGATCTGCACGACCGCGCCCGGCGCCGAAGCAATGCGCCTCCGCTTGCACAGCCACATCATCGAAGGCGCCGTAACCCGCCACCGCTTCTACCGCCCGCCGGGCGCGGCATAAGGGTCGGCTCTGTTCCGCAAGCAATGGGGAGGTCGGCCGACCGGCTGATCGCTCCGTTGCACGGGGATGGTAAGCCCCCCCCACTTGCCGCTCGCATTGTCCGCGGCATATAGCCGCCATTATGTTGACTCACCGCCTTGCTGTCCCCGCCGACCTCGACGAACTGCGCGCCGTGATGGATCTTGCGATCGCCGAATTGCAGAAGGGGTTTCTCGATGAAGCCGAGATCGCGGCGAGCCATTCGGTGATGGGTCTCGACACGCAGCTTATTGCCGACGGCACCTATTTCATCATCGAGGAGAGCGGCACGATCGTCGGCTGCGGCGGCTGGTCGCGCCGCGCGACGCTTTATGGCGGCGACCATAGCAAGGATCTGCGCGACCCCGCGCTGCTCGACCCCGCGACCGACGCCGCGCGCATCCGCGCGATGTACACGCACCCGGCCCACGCCCGCAAAGGCATCGGGCGGCAGGTGATGGCGCTATGCGAAGGCGCGGCGCGCGATGCCGGATTTGGCCGCGCCGAGTTGATGGCGACGCTGTCGGGCGAGCCGCTTTACCGGGTGTGCGGTTACACCCCGATCGAACGCATCGAGGCGCCGGGGCCGAACGGCGCCAGCGTGCCGCTCATCCGGATGGGCAAGTCGCTGCGCTGACGGAGTATATTTGACCAATTCTCGACATCAGAATTGATGAACCGAGCGCCAGGTCATTTTTGAAGCGGAGAGGTTTACGCAAAACCGGGGTGTCAGGTGCCGCCGCCATTTTTTGCCCGGCGGCGGCGCCACAGGATCAACCCGCCGACGCCCAGCCCGAACAGCCCGAACATCCCGGGTTCGGGCACCGGCACCGCGCCGCCACCAGAACCGCCTCCGCTTGACGATCCGCCGGTCGAGGTTCCACTCGCCGGCGGCGTCGCATAGCCGCCCTTGAACGTCCCGATCTGCATCGCCCCATATTGCTTGAGGTTTCCGAACACGGCCGATCCCTGAACCGGGCTACGCGTTTCGGCGTCGGCAAGCGGTGCCAGCACCGAGCCGCCCCACGCCGTGGTCAATTTGAGATCCTCGGCCTCGGGGAAGTTCCAGATCACCCGTTCGCCCAGATTGCTCGTCCCGCCGAGGAAATTGTCGTTGAGATTGATCGACCGGCCGCTGACATTGACGATCGCCGTGTCGGCGCCATTGAGGTTGAACTGGATCTCGCCGATCCGGTCGAGGTCGGCGGCGGTGATGTTGAACACCGCCAACCCTTGGGCGTTCGGCTGCGCGTTGAATGTGCCTCGGTTGCCCTGCACGCTGAGCTGGCTGTTCGCCGCCAACGTACCCATGTCGAACGACAGACTGCCCAAACTGCTTTTCAGTTCGGTCTTGCTCTGTTGCAGCCCCAAACCAAACGCGGGATTGCTCGCGTCGAGATTCGACATGACGGTGTTTTGATTGACGTTGGTATTGCTGATCGTCCCGCCAACTTTGACCGTCTGGTTCGCGCCGTTGAGGTTAAAACCGCTCGACACGCTACCGCCGATCGCCGCGCCCGACCCATTGTTCAGATTTTTGTGGCTGCCCGTGACATTGCCCACAACCGTCAGCCCCGGCTGCCCGTTGGGTGAGGTCGTCGCCCGCGTCGCATAGTTGGACGAATTGCCCGTCAGATTGCCACCGACGAAGGTGCGCCCCTCGACATCGGACGAGGATTCGAGGTTCCCGAGCACAACGAGATTCCATTCGCGCAGCGCATCGATCCCGGCAATCGTCTTGTTTTGCGCGACTGCAGGAAGCGCCAGCGCACCAATCAAGATTGCGGCGGGAAGGAAGGTGGATGTCGGGAATGCCAAAAGTTTATCGTCCATTTTCAAAGAGAAGGCGCGCGCCCATAAAGCGTTGGCCGACAAGCTTACACCGAAGTGCGATGGGCCGTTGTCTCGTTGTGGAACATCGCCGTTAAAGCATCGTGAACCCGTGCCGAATTTGCGGTGGAAACAGCCTCGCAGTTTCTCAGCCGATTGAAAGAAATGCAGTCACCGTCAATCGACCTTCGTCAGGCGCAGCGACCAGCCGATTGCCAGGCGAAATCGATCCGCTGTGAAGGTTCCAGCTGCGATAGAGCAAGGCGCGGTTATAGCGCGCGGGCTCGGTCCTGATGCACTCGAACAGCGGCGTGTCGCCGAACACATAGGCCGGTGGCGGCACTCCGCCGTGACGCATCTCGATATCGAGATGCCGGAAAAAGAGGTCGCGCCGTGCCTCATCGACGGTTTCGAACCCCGTCGCGCGGTGGCGGAAGAATGCCGTACCGTCGCTGCATTCGGGTGACAGATAATGGACGAGAGCGATACGGTCGCCGGTGAAAGCGTCGATATGCGGCAGGCGTTGCGGCACGCTCAGCGCTTCGGCCGGGGTCGAGACGATCGAAAAGCTCGCGTCGACCACGGTCACGGGCCCGGCGCGTCCGAATGCCCGCTGCGCGACAGCGGCGATCACGGGAAGCTGCGCCGCAAGATAGGTATCGGGCAAAGCCGCGCGCACGCCCGGAAAATGGTTGAGCGCCGGGGAGAAATCCGTCGCCATTGCGAAGCGGCGCAGTTCGTCTGGATCGGGCGCAAAATCGTCGAGCACGACAAGCGGCTGCGCCTCGTCTCCGATTGTCTCGACCCGGACGGTCAACATTCGGCGCGCGCCGCCACGCGTCTGGTCGGGGCGAACGCGGCAACCGACACGATCTTATTCGCCGCTCAACTGGTCACGCAATTTTTGCTCGCGTTCGATAAATTCGGGGGTGAGAATGTCGCCGAAATCCGCGATTTCATAGAAGGGACGGATTTCCAGTTCGCTCGGCCCCGGCATGGGGTTCGGACAACGCTTCGCCCACGCGACGGCCTCGTCCATGTCCTTGACGTCCCAGATCCAATAGCCTGCGACAAGTTCGCGCGCCGGAGCGAACGGGCCGTCAATCACGCTGCGGTTCGGCCCATCGAACGCGATCCGCTTGCCCGCCGACGACGGCTTCAGCCCATCGCCGTCGACGATGACCCCGGCATTGACCAGTTCCTCGTTGAACTTGCCCATCGCCTCGAACATCTCGGTCATTTCCGGCGTAGGATCGATACCCCGCTCACTATCCTCGGTCGCTTTGACAAAGACCATCACACGCATCGTCCGTCTCCTTCTTCAATGACAACAGGACCCATCGCCCTCTCAAACCCGCAGCCATTTACGCCACCTCGGCAAGCGACTGCGGGGTCGCGAAACGCTGGCGATATTCATGTGGCGACAGACCGATAATTCGATGGAATAATTTGCGGAAGGCGGCCGCATCCTCATACCCTACCGACCAGGCGATCTGATCGACGGTTCGTTTGGTGAATTCCAGCAGTTCGCGCGCCTTGCCGACGCGCAGATGCTGAACATATTCGACCGGGGTCATGCCCGTGGCGGACTTGAATCGCCGCTGGAACGTGCGCTCCTCCATGCCCGCCTCGCCCGCCATCTCGGGCACCGCAACCGGACCGCCGCCGCGCGCCTGCAGCCAATGCTGAACCTTCAATATTGCCTCGTCGCCATGCGACAGCCTCGGCGCAAAGCTCGCATAATTTTTCTGCTCGCGCCCTGACGGGTCGATCAGCAGAAAGCGCGCGGTTTCCATCATCACCGTCGGACCCAGCAGGCGCTCGACGATCCGCAGCCCCAGATCGGTCCACGCCATCAGTCCGCCCGCGGTGACGATATCGCCGTCGTCGATCACCATCCGATCGGCTTCCATTCGCACATCGGGAAAGCGCCGTCTGAATTCCTCGGCATAGAACCAGTGCGTCGTCGCAGGGCGACCCGCCAGCAATCCCGTCGCCGCCAGGGCGAATGACCCGCCGCAGTTGGACGCAAGCACAGTGCCGTGCGCGTGACGATCAAGCAGCCAGCGCGCATAGGGTTCGACTTCGCCGGGTTCGAGCAGCTTGTGCAGACTGCCCGGCGCGATCAGCACCGTGGGTGAATTGCCCGCACTCTCGCCCGGATGGCTGTCGTAACAGCGCACAAAACCGCCACCCTCCTGCAATCGCCAGTGGCTGATGCGGATCGGGCTTCGCCCATGATCCACGGCAAAGCGGCCGGCAATGTCGAACAGGTCGGTGATACCGTGGACCATGCCCATCTGGCAGTCAGGATATGTTATCATCCCGACCTCGACCAGCGCCAGCCTTGCTGTGTCCGCTACGCTGATCTTGGGCATATCGCTCCCTTTGTCGGATTTGCCCCGCATAATGTCGCATCCGCCAATCCCGCGCAAGACCGGCCTCGCCTATCTCCAGATCACCGGGACGGACACCCCGCCCTTCCAGTCGAAAGGAACAGCATCATGACCACGATCACCACCAAGGACGGTACGAACATCTTCTTCAAGGACTTGGGTCCGAAGGATGCGCAGCCGATCGTCTTCTCGCACGGCTGGCCGCTCAGCGCCGACGCCTGGGACGCGCAGATGGTCTTTTTCGCCAATCAGGGCTTTCGCACCATTGCTCACGACCGCCGCAGCCATGGCCGCTCGGATCAGGTCTGGGACAACAACAATATGGACCAGTATGCCGATGACCTCGCCCAACTGATCGAACAGCTTGATCTGAAAAACGTCATTCTCGTCGGCCATTCGACCGGTGGCGGCGAAGTCACCCGTTATATCGGCCGCCATGGCACCAGCCGCGTCGCCAAGGTCGCACTGATCGGCGCCGTTCCCCCGTTGATGCTCAAGACCGAAGCCAATCCGGGCGGCCTTCCGATCGACGTCTTCGACGGCATCCGCAAGGGCACCTTCGACAACCGGCCGCAGTTCTTCAAGGATCTGACGCTCCCCTTCTACGGCTATAACCGCGACGGGGCAGCCGTGTCTGAAGCCGTCCGCGACGAGTTCGTCCGTCAGGGCATGAACGGCGGCCTCAAGGGTCTGCTCGACAGCATCCACGCCTTTTCGGAAAGCGACTTCAATGAAGATCTGAAGAAGTTCGACAAGCCGACGCTCGTCCTCCACGGCGACGACGACCAGATCGTGCCGATCGGGGCAGCCGCGCTGTCGACAGTGAAGATCGTCAAGCAGGCGGTGCTCAAAATCTATGAAGGCGGCGCCCATGGCCTTACCGTCACCGAACAGGACCGCTTCAACGCCGACCTGCTCGAATTCATCAATAGCTGATCCGGACGCAAGGGGCGGCGGCCAGCCGTCGCCCCCTTTCAACAGGGAGAAAGACAATGATCCTCGGCCTTACCATGCCGCAGTTCACGGCACTCCATGTCGCGATCAGCCTCGTCGCCATCGCTGCGGGCCTCATCGCGCTTCCCGCCTTCGCCCGCGGCCGCCTGCTTCGTCGCACAACAGGAATATTTCTGTGGGCGACGCTTCTTACCAGCCTCACGGGTTTCCTCTTCCCGATCGTCGCATTCACCCCGGCGCTCGGTTTCGGGATCCTCTCGACGCTGATCCTGATTTTCACCTTCTCGGCTTATTATCGCAGCAAGCTCGTCGGCCGCGCCGCCACCGTCTACGCCATCACGGCAACGATCGCGCTCTACCTCAACATGTTCGTGCTGGTGGTCCAGTCGTTCCTTAAAGTGCCCGCGCTCAACGCGCTTGCCCCTTTGGGTAACGAGCCTCCGTTCGCGGCGGCGCAAGGCGCCCTGCTCATCGCATCGATCGCACTTGGTTACCTCGCCTTCAGGGCCAGCCGCCACCCGATCGCCGCCTGATCGTCCCTATCAAAAATCCAACCGGAGCGGCCTTGGGCCGCTCTTGTTCTGTTGCTGCCCCACGAGTATCTGATACCCGCTTGCGCAGCCTTCCGTTTACGTTAAGGTAAGTTTCAAACCGCAACTGGAGAGTGATTCATGGCCCTTCCCCCGATTTTCGACCGCCTGCGCCTGCCCGTCATTGGCTCGCCGCTGTTTATCGTATCGGGACCCGAGCTTGTCATCGCGCAGTGCAAGGCGGGCGTCGTCGGCAGTTTCCCGGCGCTCAACGCGCGCCCGCAAACCTTGCTCGACGAATGGCTGCACCAGATCACCGAAGAACTGGCGGCATGGGATCGCGACAATCCCGACCGGCTTTCCGCACCCTATGCCGTCAACCAGATCGTCCACAAATCGAACGACCGGCTCGAACAGGACATTGCGACCTGCGCCAAATGGAAGGTGCCGATCACGATCACCTCGCTCGGCGCGCGCGAAGAACTTAACCAGGCGGTCCATGGCTGGGGCGGCATCACGCTTCACGACGTCATTGATGACCGTTTCGCGCGCAAGGCGGTCGAAAAGGGCGCCGACGGGCTGATCCCCGTCGCGGCGGGCGCGGGCGGCCACGCCGGACGCCAGTCGCCCTTCGCGCTGGTGCAGGAAATTCGCGAGTGGTTCGACGGCCCCGTCGCGCTTTCGGGCGCGATCGGTCATGGCCGCTCGATCCTCGCCGCACAAGCGTGCGGTGCCGACCTCGCCTATATCGGCAGCGCCTTCATCGCGACCGCCGAAGCCAATGCCGACCAGGGCTATAAGGACGGCATCGTCGAAGGACGCGCCGCCGACATCGTCTATTCGAACCTCTTCACCGGCGTGCATGGCAATTATCTTCGCCAGTCGATCGTCTCGGCGGGCATGGACCCCGACAATCTGCCCGAAGGCGACCTCAAGACGATGAATTTCGGTTCGGGTGGTAACACTAAGGTCAAGGCGTGGAAGGACATCTGGGGTTCGGGTCAGGGCATCGGTCCCGTGACAGCCGTGCGCCCGGTCGCCGAATTTGTCGCCGAACTCGAAGCGCAATATCTCGCGGCGCGCCGCGAACTCGAAGCCAAGGTCAGACTGTAACGCCGTACAGCCGCCGGTCGATCGCCCCATCCAGATGGCGGCGATCGGCGGGCGGTCGAGTCAGATCGCGACCTGGCTTCCCAGTTCGACCACGCGATTGGTCGGCAGACGGAAATATTCCATCGCACTTTCCGAATTGCGGAGCATCCAGGCGAACAGCTTTTCGCGCCAGATCGGCATTCCCGGCTTGCTCGCCGCGATCAAAGTCTGGCGCGACAGGAAAAAGCTGGTTTCGAGCATCTTGAACTCGCCGCCGCAGCTCGTCACGCGCTTCAGCGCATCGGGCACATCGATCGGCTGCATGAAGCCGTAATTCAGGATCAGGCGATGGAAACCCTGACCCAGATCCTCGAGCGCACAATGATTTTCCTCGCGCACGAACGGCACGTCGGCGACCTTGATCGTGAGCAGGATGATGCGCTGGTGCAGCACCTTATTGTGCTTGAGATTATGCAACAGCGCATGCGGCACGCCGTCGGAACTCGACGTCATGAATACCGCCGTGCCCGGCACGCGCGTCGCGCTGTTCGCCGCTGATTTGACGAACACCGGGATGGGCATCGCGCCGTCGGCCATTTCCTGCTGCATCAGCTTGCGCCCGCGCGACCAGGTCGTCAGCATCGTGAAGATGATCATACCGATGGCGAGCGGCACCCAGCCGCCGTCGGGAACCTTGATCAGGTTCGCGCCGAAATAGGCAATATCGACGACGAAGAAGATGGCGAGCACCGGCAACGCCTTCCACGCCGGCCATTTCCACAAAGTGAAGAGGACGACCGAAAGTAGACAGGTATCGATGAACATCGCCCCCGTCACCGCAATGCCATAGGCCGCAGCCAGATTGCTCGACGATCCAAAGAAGAGAACGAGGATGATCACCATGATCATCAGGAACCAGTTCACCACCGGAATATAGATCTGCCCCGCCGCCGAAGCGCTCGTGTGCTCGACGCGCAGACGGGGGATAAAGCCGAGCTGGATCGCCTGTTGCGTCAGCGAGAAAGCGCCTGAAATCACCGCCTGGCTGGCGATGATCGTCGCAAGGATCGCGAGGATCACGACGGGCACCTGCCACGCCTCGGGCATCATCTGGAAGAAGGGATCGGCAATCAGGTCGGCGCGCGGGCCCATATCGGCCTCGAGCACCATCGCCCCCTGCCCCATATAGTTGAGCATCAGTGCAGGAAGCACGAAGGCGAGCCAGCTGATCCCGATCGGCCCGCGCCCGAAATGGCCCATGTCGGCGTACAGAGCCTCCGCGCCCGTAACCGCGAGCACCACTGCGCCGAGCGCGATAAACGCCGTAAAGCCGTCGACATAGAAAAAGCGCAGCGCATTTACCGGGTTCAGCGTTTCGACGATAATCCCCGGATGATCGACGATATGGATCATGCCCAGGATCGCGAGCATCACGAAGTAAGCGAGCATGATCGGCCCGAACAGCGCCCCTACCTTGGCTGTCCCGCGCGCCTGGATCGCGAACAATCCGATCAGGATCGCGAGCGCGATCGGCACGATATAGGGCTCGAACCCCTTGTTGACGTAACTGAGCCCCTCGGTCGCCGAGAGCACCGACATCGCGGGGGTAATCATGCTGTCGCCATAGAAAAGCGCGGTCGCGAACACCCCAAGCAGGATGATCGGCCAGGTCCAGCGCTTCTCGCCCGATGACCGGCTGATCAACGCCAGCAGGGCCAGGCTGCCGCCCTCGCCCTTATTGTCGGCCTTCATGATCGTCAGCACGTATTTGAACGTCACGACGAGCATCATCGACCAGAAGACAAGGCTCAGCACGCCATAGATGTGCAGCCGGTCGGCCTCGATCGGATGATGACCGGCAAAGGTCTCGCGGAATGCGTAAAGCGGGCTGGTGCCGATGTCACCGAACACCACGCCAACGGCTCCGACGGCAAGCTTCAGCTTGCCATCGCTCTGATGTCCATGGCCGTAATGGGCCGTTTCTGCGGTAGCCGTCGCGGCGCTTTCGGCGCCGCTGGCCGCCTGTTGCGACTCAGCAGTCATCGCGAGCCTTTAGACGAGCCCGCGCGGTTGGAATAGCTTTCAAATCAAGACCCATCGGCCGGTGCCGCAGGCGGCGGGATTTGCGGCCCCAGCGCCTGACGCAATTGCGCCAGCCGCATTTCGAGATCGGGGCGCCACGGCGCATCGGCGGGGCTGCGTGCAAGCAATTGGCTCCATACCGCGTCGGCGCCTTTGAGGTCGCCGCCCTGCGCCAATGCCAAGCCCGCAAAGAACGGCGGTGCCGGATGCGACGGGTCGCGTTTCGCCGCCTCGTCGAAAGCGAGCGCCGCCGCCGGCGACATCACGCCGCCGCCATGCGCGGCCAATGCGTTGCCGAGGCCGACCCACAGATCGACATTGTCAGGATATTTCTGAAGCCCCTTTTCGAGCGTCTGCGCCGCCAACTGGGTCTTGCCCGTGCGCGCGAAGCCGTCGGACATGCCGAGCCACTGCGCCGCAGGTCCAAAGCGGCTCGCCATGCCCTGCCGCTGATCGGTGATCGCCTCGCCAAAGCCCTCGGGCTCCTGAATATTCACGACGGGCTTACCGGGCAGCGACGGGTGGCCCTGCAAGGCATAGCCCGCAAGCCCGAGCATAACCGCCGCCCCTGCCAGCGGACGCGCCGCGGCGGGCAATTTGCCGAGCCAGAAGATGCCGCCGATCGTCAGCAGCGAAGCCAGCATGATCCACAGCCAGATCATGCGCCGCCCTCCTCTTCGCTATCACCGCGGCGGAAGCGACCAAATGCGAGCCAGCCGCCGAGCGCGAGAAACAGCAGCGGCCCGAGCCACAGCAAAGCGGTCGCCGCATCGAAAGGCGGATCATAGCTCACCCAGTTGCCATAGCGCGCGACCAGCCATGCTTTGATTTCCGCGGGACTTTCCCCGGCCGCAATCTTGCTACGCACCTCGTGCCGCATGTCGCCCGCGAGCGGCGCATCGCTGTCGGCGATCGACTGCCCCTGACAGACGAGGCAACGCAATTCTTCCATCAGCGCCTTCGCCCGCGCTTCCTGCGCTGGGTCCTTGAGCTGCTGATAGGCATAAGGCGCCGGCGGCAGGCGGTCCTGCGCGGCAAGCGGCAACGCCAGTGCGCCGAACAGGCAGAGAAGGATGAGCCGCAAGCTCATTTCATCGCCTCAAGTTTCGCGACAATCTCGGGCACCTGATCGGCGAGGATCACGCCTTGGATCTGCTCGCGAATGATCCCCTTGCCGTCGATCAGGAAGGTTTCGGGCACGCCCGACGAGCCAAGCGCGATCTGGACGCTGCTTTGCATGTCGGCGCCGATACGGTCGAACGGATTGCCAACTTCGCGCAGGAACATCGCGACATCGTCAGGCCGGTCGCGGATCGCGATGCCGTCGATCGGCACGCCGGCGGCCTTCAGCGCCTCAAGCTGCGGCGCCTCGGCGCGGCACGGGATGCACCAGCTCGCGAACACATTCACCAGCCGCGGCCGCCCGTCGGCAAGCTGGCTGCTCTTCAGCCCGTCAATCCCGGGCGTTGCGGGCGGCAGGTCGAATAGCGGCATCGGCTTGTTGATCCATTGCGACTGGATCAGCGTCTCGGCGGGTGTCATCAGCCGATAGACGAACGCGCCGAACAAAAGCCCCATGATCGCCAGAGGCGCAAAAAGAACCCAGCGGTTACTCATGGCGCGAAACGCTCCTGCCTCTTGCGCGCGCGGGCGCTTCGCCAAATTGCCAGCAATTGTGCGCGGCCGAGCAGCGACAGCGATGCGCCAATCGCGATCAGCGCGCCGCCAAGCCATATCCACCAAACGAGCGGCTTCCACCACAGGCGGATCTGATAACGGTCGGCGGTGCCATCATCGCTGGTCACCGGCTGGCCGAGAACCGCGTACAGTTGCCCGCCCGGCCGCGTCAGCAGCGCCGCCTCGTTGGTCTCGGTCGGTGCCGTCCCCATCAGGCCCGGAAATGTGCGCGCCTCGGGCCGGAGCGTGAAGCTGCTCCCCGATGAGGTCGTCGCCACCAGAGTGCCCTCGATCGCGGTGTAATTCGGGCCCGCGAGCGGCTTCACACCAACGAACTTGACCGCAAAATCGCCGACCTTGATGACGTCGCCCGGCGCCGCGGCAACCAGCCGCTCCTTGATGAACGCGCTTTCGGCGCCCATTCCGGCGAGACAGACGGCAACGCCGAAATGCGCGACCACCATGCCCCATGTCGGCAGCGGGGTGCGGCGAAGATTGCGCCCCCACAGCGGAGCGAGGCTCGCGACCGCGACGACACCCGCCACCGTCATTCCGAGCAAGGGGAGGATACCGACCTTGCCGCCGAACAGGATCAGCGCGAACAACACCGCCGCCCCCGCGAAAATCGCCAAAGGCAGCCGCGACCAGAGCTTCTTGCCGTCGTCCTTGCGCCAGCTGAGCAGCGGCCCCGCGACCATCACGAGGCAGAGGATCAGCGCGAGCGGCCCCGCGACCTTGTTATAATAGGGCGGTCCCACCGAAATCTTCTCGCCCATCGCCTCGGCCACGATCGGATAGAGCGTGCCGAGCAGCACGAGCGCGAGGATTGTCGTGAGCAACAGATTGTTAATGACGAGCGAGCCTTCGCGGCTCAGCAACGCGAACTTCTTGCCCTCGGCGACAGTCCCGGCGCGCAGCGCGAACAGCAGCAGTGCGCCGCCGATGTAGATCGCCATCAGCGCGAGCAGAAAGGTGCCGCGCTCCGGATCGACCGCAAAGCTATGCACGCTGGTGAGCAATCCCGAGCGCACGATGAAGGTGCCGACCATCGACATCGAAAAACCGATCACGGCCAGCATCACGGTCCACGCGCGCAGCGCGTTGCGCGTCGCGGTTACCGCGACCGAATGCAGCAGAGCCGCGCCCGCAAGCCATGGGATCAACGAGACATTCTCGACCGGGTCCCAGAACCACCAGCCGCCCCAGCCGAGCTCATAATAGGCCCAATAGCTGCCCGCCGTGATTCCGAGCGTCAGGAAAATCCAGCTTCCCAGCACCCATGGCCGCATCGCGCGCGCGAACGCCGGGCCGATCTCGCGCGTGATCAGCGCGCCGACGGCAAAGCTGAACGCCACCGACAGGCCGACATAGCCGACGTAAAGCGTGGGCGGGTGGAAGGCGAGCCCGATGTCCTGCAGCAACGGATTGAGCCCCTGCCCGTCGGGCGGCGCCACCGGCAAACGGTTGAACGGGTTCGACGAGAACAACAGAAACGCAAAGAAACCAAGGCTGAGCGCCGCCTGTGCCGCCAACGTCGCGATCAGCGTGTCTTCGCGCAGACGCCGTTCAAAGATGGCGATCAGAGCGCCCGACAGCGACAGGATCATCAGCCAGAGCAGCATCGATCCTTCATGATTGCCCCACGTCCCCGCGATCTTGAAAATCATCGGTTTCAGGCTGTTGCTGTTTCGCGCGACCAGCTCGACCGACATGTCGGACCGAACGAACAGCGCAATCAGCAGGCCGAACGCCGTCGCGGTCAGCACCCCTTGCGCGACGCTTGCGGGACGCACCAGTCCCGCCAGATCTTTCGACCCGCCGCGAAGGAACAAAGTCCCCGCGACCAGCGACAGGCAGGCGAGCGCAGCGGCAATCCAAAGCAGGGCGAGTCCGAGTTCAGCGATCATGCGATCACACCATCGCCATGGGAAACACCGTCATTGCGAGGAGCGAAGCGACGAAGCAATCGCCAGCTATCGCCATAAAAGGTCGCAAGCTGGAGATTGCTTCGCTCCGCTCGCAATGACGGGAATGGAGCAAAACTCATACCCCCGTCGGCGCCTTCATATTCTTCGGCATGTCACCCATCTGCGGCGGCATATAGCGTTCGTCATGCTTGGCAAGGATGCGATCGGCGACGAACGTCCCGTCGGCGCGCATCCGCCCATCGGCAACCATGCCCGATTCTTCGCCGAACAGGTCGGGCACGATGCCCTTATATTCGACGGGGACCGACGCTTTACCATCGGTTGCGACAAAGCGGATCGTCAAACCATCGCTGTGCCGTTTGATGCTGCCCTTGGCGACCATTCCGCCCAGCCGCATCGCCTCGCCGACCGCGGCCTTGCCGCCCTCGATCTCGACCGGCGTGCGGAAATAGGCGGCCTCGTCGCGCAGCGCACTAGCCGCAAGGACCCCGGCGCCCCCGATCCCGCACAGCGCGACGAGCGCCAGAATCAGTCGTTGATGCTTGGCCTTCATTTGCGGTCCTTACGGAGTGCATCGCTGCGCCGCTCGGCCTTTTTCATGGCACGCCAACTTGTCCACAGCACCGCGCCGGTCAACAAGACCGTCAAAGCATAGGCCGCAGCCACAAAAGCCCATTGCCCGCCCCCGCTGATCACCCCCGTCACGCTCAAATCCCCTCGTCGTCCGCCAACCGCCGCAATCGCGCCGCGACGCGGTTGTCGGCGATGATCCGTCGCATCCGCATCAGGACGATCGCACCGAATAGCAGTGAAAAGCCCAGCACGGTCAAAAGCAGCGGCCAGAGCAGCGCGCCGTCGATGCTCGATCCGCCAAGCGTTATGCTAGGCCCTTGATGCAGGCTGTTCCACCACACCACGCTGCGGTTGATGATCGGAATGTTGATCGCGCCGACCAGCGCATAAATGGCTGCGCCGCGCGACAGCGATCCGCCCTGCCGCTGGCCGTCGTCGCCGTTCGTCAGCGCGATGAAGCCTGCATATAGAAACAGCAGGACGAGCATCGAGGTCATCCGGCCGTCCCATTCCCACCAGGTTCCCCAGGTCGGGCGTCCCCAAATCGAGCCGGTCGCGAGGCACAAGGCGCAGAACAACATTCCCGGCACCGCGATCGCGCGCGCCGCAATCCCCGACAGCGGGTGGCGCCAGACGAGCTGGATCAGTCCGGCAATGGCAAGCGACGTCCAGCCGCCCATGCCGAGCCACGCCGACGGGACATGCACATATAAAATGCGGGCGGTTTCGCCTTGCTTGTAATCGCCCGGCACCAGCGCCAGCCCGGCCCAGCCGCCGGCAAGCACCAGCAACAGCCCGACACCGAGCAACCAAGGCGTCAGCGGCTTGGCAATCGCCAGAAAGCGAGTGGGATTAGCATAGGCGTGCATCGGTTTCGCGTCGTCCTTAGGCGAGCGGGACAGGAGGGTCCAGCAATTTGCCCGGCGCGACCCGGCCGCGCATCTTTCGCTTGCCTCTCGTGTGGCGTCAAGCGTTGGGCAGATAAACCTCTCGTCACCCCGGACTTGACCCGGGGCCCACGACTTCACCACCGCCCCTGGATCCCGGATCAATTCGGGGATGACGAAGAAAACGAAGCTGTCTTGGGCAAATTCAGCCCTCCGGCCGCGTCCATATCCAGCTTCCGGTCACAGCCGCAGCGATCACCGGCGCCATCACCCAGGGCCATGGCGAAAAGATCGCCGCCAGTACGATACTGAACGCAAAGGCGGCGGTCGCCGCGATCTTGCCCTTGCGGCTGATCGCGCCCTTTTCGCGCCAGGCAATGATATGATGGCCAAATTGCGGATGCGTCAGCAGCCAGTTTTCGAGCCGCGGCGACGAACGCGCGAAACAAAAGGCGGCAAGGATCACGAACGGCACGGTAGGAAGCAGCGGCAGGAAAGCACCGATGGCGCCAAGCGCCAGCGATGCCCAACCTGCAGCCAGATAGAAATGCCGTTTCATTGCGAACGGCTTAGCCGATTTGAACGACGACGCCAGCCAGATCGCGTCGCCGCCGCGAAGGCGGGGCGACGCGCAATGACTTAGCCGCGGCCAATCAATTCCTGCGCCATGCGATCGGCAACCGACGCGGCGGGCGTGCCACTCGCCTTGCTCTTCGCCCAGATCTCGGCCAGCCGTCCGGGGATCAGCTGGATGCGGCTTTCAACTTCTTCGCGGCTGCCCTGCCCCAGATATTCCAGCGCGACGTTGATGATGCCGCCTGCGTTGATGACATAATCGGGCGCGTAGGTGATGCCGCGGTCGTGGATGCGCTGCCCGTCCGCAGCCGTCGCCAGCTGGTTGTTCGCACCGCCAGCAACGATCGGCACGCGCAGCTTTTCGATGCTCGCCTCGGTCAGGATCGCGCCGAGCGCATTGGGACTCAGCACATCGGCTTCAATCTCCATGATCGCGGCCGAATCGGCGAGTTCGGCGCCGAGTTCGTCGGCGAGCGATTTCGCGCGCGCCAGATTGACGTCGGCAAGGGTCAGCTTCGCGCCTTCGGCCGCCAGCCGCCGCGCGACTCCGCCGCCAACGCTGCCGACGCCCTGGATCGCGATCCGCACATCTTTCGCGCTGTCGGTGTTCAGCCCTTCGCGAATCGCCGCCTTGATGCCGAGATAGACGCCAAGCGCGGTCAGCGGGCCGGGGTCGCCGCCCGCTTCGCCGCTCGCCACCGGCAGGCCGCTGACATGCTTGGTGTGCTGTGCGATCTGGACCATGTCGGCGTCGGTGATGCCGACATCTTCGGCGGTGACATACGCACCGCCCAGCGATTCGACCGCGCGTCCGAACGCTGCGAGAAGTTCGGGCGTCTTCGCGCCGCCTTCATCAGCAAGGATCACGCCCTTGCCGCCGCCCATCGGCAGGCCGGCCATCGCATTTTTATAGCTCATCCCGCGTGACAGGCGCAGCGCGTCGGTGATCGCGGCAGCACGCTGCGGATAATGCCAATAGCGAACGCCGCCCGCGCCGGGGCCGAGGTGCGTCGAGTGGACAGCGATGACTGCCGTCAGCCCGCTGGCGCGGTCGCGGAACATATGAATATGTTCATGATCGTCGAAATCGGCGAAATCCCAGACAGCGGACATGGCAGCTTCCCTCTTCCCGAAAGTGGTGCATAAGAAAATTACGTGAAGGCGTAATAATGCAACAAGGCCGAGGAGTCACCACAAAACATCCCCTGAAGTGTCCGGGCAGGATGATAAGGGGAAATGGGGCGACCAACGGGGCTCGAACCCGCGACCTCCGGTACCACAAACCGGCGCTCTAACCAACTGAGCTATGGTCGCCACATAAGCGAAGAGCGGCGCGCAAAGCGCCCTCGACAGCGCGCGGCGAATAGGCGCGCATCCCCCCGCTCGTCAAGCATTGTTCGCACGCGCTTCCCTGCTAAAAAGCGCGCCATGGCTGGGAACGAATATGTCGACATGGCGACCTCGGGCGCCGACCGTACCGCAGAGCGGCTCGCTGCCGTGCCCGGCATCCGCCGCGCGCCGACACCGAAGCTCCAGCAATTCATGCTGTCACGCTTTCTCGACGCCGAAACCTGCGCCGGGCTGATCGCGCAAATCGACCGCGACGTACGCCCCTCGACGATCGCCGACCCCAATGGCGACGATGCCTTTCGTACCAGCACGACCTGCGACCTCGACCATAGCGACCCGCTGGTGATTGCCGTGAACAATCGTCTCCACGACCTCACCGGAATCCCGCACGAATATGGCGAACCGATGCAAGGCCAACGCTATGACGTCGGTCAGGAATTCAAGGCCCACACCGACTATTTCGACCCGCATGGCGCCGACTGGGAAACCTATTGCGCTATACCGGGGCAGCGTAGCTGGACGCTGATGATCTATCTGAACGAGCCCGGCGCGGGCGGGTCGACACGTTTTCTCGCGACCGGAAAAATGCATCAGCCCGAGGTCGGCAAGCTGCTCGCGTGGAACAATGTCCACACCGACGGCACCGCCAACCCCGACACGCTCCATCACGGGATGAAGGTGCGCAAGGGCCGCAAATATATCATAACCAAATGGTTTCGCGAGCGCCCCTGGCCGTGGGCCGAGGGGGAGTTGGGCTGAGCCCCAATCAATAATACCCGTTCGCATCGAGCGAAGTCGAGATGCCCATCGTCAGTTTACACCTTCACGGTGTCTCGACTTCGCTCGACACGAACGGGATAGTTCGATCTCTTACTTCACCAGACGATATTGGAAATTCAGCGTCAGCGTATTGCTAACCCGACCCGGCTCGACCGGAGTCGCCTTAGCCGAACCGGCGTCCATCGCCATCCGCACCATCGGCATCGGCGGATTGGGACCGAAGCTGCCGCCTTCGCTGATCGAGACCAGCTCGACACCGCGGAAGCCTGCGAGCCGCGCATAATCCTGCGCCTTCGCTTCGGCCGCCTTGATCGCGGTACCGCGGGCCCCGACCAGCTGCGCGTCAGCGTCCGCCATGCCGAACGACGGCCCGTCGATGTTGGTGCCGCCTGCCGCGACGAGCGCGTCGAGCAGCGGACCGATATCGGCGATCTTCGGCGTCGTGGCGCGCACCGTGTTGCTCACCTGATAGCCAAGGAAGCGCGGCGGCTGGCCGGGCGTCTGGTTGTTATAGTCGTATTGCGGCGACAGGCTGATGCCGCTCGTCTGGATATCCTCGGCCTTGATCCCGCGCGCCTTTGCCGCGGCGATCAGCTTGTCCATCGCGGTCGCATTGGCGCGCATCGCCTCGACCGCAGTCGGTGCGGTCGTCGTGACGCCGGCGCCGACGGTCGCCTGGTCGGGACGCGAGCGCACTTCTTCGCTGACCGAGAATGTCAGGATCGGCCCTTGGGTCGTTGCTGCTGTCACCGTCGAACCTCCCTGCTGCGCAAGCGCGGGCATTGCCGCCATCAGCGCCAGTCCGGTTGCCATAACGGCGAACATTTGCTTCGTCATTTCATTCTCCTGTGAACCGGGCTTTCGGTCATTTCTGATGTCCGCCCCGTAACGCAGACGGAGCGAACCCGTTCCGGCCTTTGCGCGGACGGCGCTTGCATGATGCTGAACGCGCCAGTAGCGAACCGTTCATCATGGCAGCACCGATTTTATCTTATGAAGGCCTCGGCCTTGTGCAGGGCAGCGGCTGGCTGTTCCAGGATCTCGATATCTATGTCGGCGAACGCGACCGGCTCGCGCTGATCGGCCGCAACGGCGCGGGTAAGACGACCTTGCTCAAGCTGCTCGCGGGACAGATCGACGCCGACAAGGGCAAGCGCGTGATCGTGCCGGGCACGCATGTCGTCATGCTCGAACAGGAACCCGATTTCTCGTCTTTCGCGACGCTGATGGATTTCGCGGTCGCGGCGCCCAATGCGCCCGAGGCCTATGAAGTCGAAGCGATCGCCGACCAGCTCGGCATCGACATGAGCCGCAATGCCGCCAGCGCCTCGGGCGGCGAGCGTCGCCGCGCCGCGCTCGCCCGCGCGCTCGCGCAGAACCCCGACGTGCTCTTGCTCGACGAGCCGACCAACCACCTCGACCTTGCCGCGATCGACTGGCTCGAAAGCTGGCTCGCCCGCTACACCGGCGCCTTTGTCGCGATCAGCCATGACCGTACCTTCCTGACCCGCCTCACGCGGCAGACGCTGTGGCTCGACCGCGGCAGCATCCGCCGCAAGGAAATCGGCTTCGGTGGGTTCGAGGAATGGAGCGATGCGGTCGCCGCCGAAGAAGCGCGCGCCGCACAAAGGCTCGATTCGAGACTGCGCCTCGAGGCGCACTGGCTCGAACGTGGCGTCACCGCGCGTCGCAAGCGCAATCAGGGACGCCTAGAAAAGCTTCGCGAGATGCGCGCGACCCGCGCTGCGATGATCGGCGGCCCCGGCGTCGCCAAGCTCGGCCTCGCGAACGACGATGTCCGCTCGAAATCGGTCATTGTCGCCGAGGGCGTCTCGAAAAGCTTCGGCGACCGCGCGATCATCAAGAATTTCGATTTCCGCGTCCAGCGCGGCGACCGCATCGGCATCGTCGGCGCGAACGGCGCGGGCAAGTCGACCTTGCTCAAGCTGCTGACCGGCGAGATTCAGCCCGACAGCGGCAAGATCATTCTTGCTCCAACGCTCGATGGCATCGTCATCGACCAGCAGCGCAGCCTGATGTCGCCCGACAAAACCGTCCGCGACATTCTCTCCGACGGCGGCGACTGGATCGAGGTTCGCGGCGTCAAAAAACATATCCAGGGTTATCTCAAGGAATTCCTGTTCGACCCCGGCGTGTTGGAGGCCAGTGTCGGCGCGCTATCGGGCGGCGAACGCTCTCGGCTGTTGCTGGCGCGCGAGTTTGCGCGCGAATCGAACCTGCTCGTGCTCGACGAGCCGACGAACGACCTCGACCTCGAAACGCTCGACCTGTTGCAGGAAGTCATCGCCGACTATGCCGGCACCGTGCTGCTCGTCAGCCATGACCGCGACTTCCTCGACCGCACCGTGACGGTGACGCTCGGCCTCGACGGAACGGGCAAGGTCGATATCGTTGCGGGCGGCTATGCCGATTGGGAAGCGAAACGGACGAAACCCAACGCCGTCAAAGCAAAAGCCTCCGCCGCCGCCGCACCGCCTCCGCCAACCGCGCGCAAGAAACTGACCTACAAGGACCAGCGCGACTATGACCTGCTGCCGGGCCGCATCGAAGCCATCGAAACTGAAATGGCCGAGGCTGAAACCGAACTGTCCGACGGCACGCTGTTCACGCGCAACAATGCGCGATTCAACGCGCTGACCGCGAAGCTCGACAAACTGCGCGACGAAAAAGCCGCCGCCGAAGATCGCTGGCTGGCGCTAGCCGAAGAGGTCGAAGGGCTCGGCTAACCCCTTGCACGGTCGCCGGAGCTATTCCAAAAGGCCGGCGGACAAAGGGGGTGTGGGGGGCATGGCCGAATATCAGGAGCGGCAACTGAGAGGCGTCGGCGGCTGGCTTGGTTTGCTGGTCTTCATCCTCGGCATCGCCACGCCGATCCGAACCCTGATCGAGACAAAAACGGCTGTCACCCACGCCGCGATCATAGGGCGGTTGCTCGGCCCGAACGTGCCAACCTATGTGCAGTTCAGCTGGGCGCTCGCCGCAACCTGCGTCGTCGGAGCGCTCTATCTCACCTACCGGCTTGTCGCGGTTCATCGCTGGTCGACGATCGGGATCGTGATCGTGGGACTGTGGTGCCTCTATCTGCTTCCCGCAGTCATCGATGCCGTTGTCACCTCGCTTCTCTTTCCCAAAGCCGCAGGCGGCATGCTTATCGACGCCCTGTGGTCGAGCGCCAAGGGGGCTGTTTGGGCGACGATCTGGACGACTTATCTGATGGCGTCGAAACGCGTGGCGAACACGTATGCCAAGGATGAAGCCGAAGCGCTGACCTAAGTAACGCCTCACTCCGTCCCGTAAAACCGCGCCAGCCGGTCGAGCGCCAGCCCTAGCACGAGCTTGCCCGACCGCGCCGGCCACCCAAGCCCCTTCTCCGCCCCGGCGATCCCCTCGCCCGCGCAGATAACGCGCCAGCAGATGTCAGCCAGCCCCGGCCCCGCTGCGTCGAGCGCATCGTGAAAGCGCCGGTGCGCATCGATCCGCGCCAGCGACGCATCCGATGCCCGCGCTCCGCCGCGACTCTTTGCCGGCGCCGCACTATCCCAGCGCATCGTCACGCGCGCCGACAGGCCCGCACGCTCATAATCGGCGCGCAATCGCTCGCCCGCCCGAAGCTGCGCATCGTTCAGCAGCCCGCGCGACGCCAGCCAGGCGATCGGACTTTCGGCGATATTGACCGTCACATGCCGCATCGTCCGCGGCCCCGCCCGTTCGGGATCGAGGCGGTCGTCGGGGTGCAGGCAGTCAACGAGTTGGCGCGATGTCATGGCAATCTCCCTTGATTCGGAACCGACGCTTGACATCGGGATATTTTGTAGGAAAGAAGAAACCGATTTGGTTATTTGGGGAACGGCAAGATGATCAACAGCATTCGCTCGGTCCGCCGCGCAAAGGGCCTGACGCTCGAAGAGGTCGGCCAACGCTGCACCCCGCCGACGACCGCGCAGACGATCGGTCGCCTCGAAACCGGCACGCGCACGCTGTCGCTCGGCTGGATGAACCGCATCGCCGCTGCGCTCGGCGTCGATGCCGCCGATCTTGTTCAGCTGCCGCAGGATACACAGCTCACGATCACCGCGCTGCTCGGCGCCGATGGCGCGCAAGCGCCGACGCGCGTCGAACAGGCGCTCACGGCGCGTCCGGGCGAAGACATGGTCGCCGTGCGCGTCACGTCATCGATTGGCGACTATCGCGCCGGCGATGAAATCTGGTGCCGCCGGATCGAAGGCGACTGGACTACCGCGCTCAACCGCGACCTGCTCATCCCCCGCCCCGCTGGCCGCTTCTTTTTCGCGCGCCTGCTCAACGTCGATGGCGAAAAGCTTCACCTGTTGCCGCTCGGCACCGGCCAGCGTCAACAGGTCGTCAGCAACTCGCCGTGGGCCGCCGTCGCCGTCCGCCTGCTTCGCACGCTTTGAGTGTCTGACACCCCGCCCCTGCGCGTGCTGTCGATTGCGACGCTCTTTCCCGACGCTGCGCGCCCCAATTTCGGCCTGTTCGTCGAAAAGAGCCTGCGCGCGGTCGCCGCGCAACCGGGCATCGACCTGACGATCGTCGCGCCGATCGGCTTGCCACCCTTCCCACTGTCGCTTCACGAACGCTATCGTGCTCTCCGCAACCTTCCTCAGCGCGAGCAGTGGAACGGCCTCACGATCCTGCGTCCGCGCTTCACGCTGATCCCGCGCATCGGTGCCCGCTTCAATCCTGCAAACATCGCGCGCGCGATTCTGCCGATCGTCCGCGGACGCAAGTTCGATGTCGTCGACGCGCAATTCTTCTATCCTGACGGCCCCGCCGCGATGCGCGTCGCCGAAGCGCTCGGCCTGCCCTTATCGGTCAAAGCGCGCGGCGCGGACATCAGCCATTTCGGCCATGATCCGGCGACCGCGCCGCAACTACTTGCCGCTGCCGAACGCGCAGCGGGGCTGCTCGCTGTATCTGACGCGATGCGCGGCGAAATGGCGGCGATCGGCATCGATCGCGCCAAGGTCGCGATCCATTACACGGGTATCGACAAGAGCCGCTTTTCACCCGGCGACCGCACCACAGCCCGCGCCGCGCTCCGAATGGACGATGCCCCCGCAATCCTCACGGTAGGCGCGCTTATCCCCCGCAAAGGACAGGCTTTGGTCATTGAAGCTCTGCCCGCGCTTCCCGACGTTCATTATTGGCTCGCCGGCGCCGGCGACCAAGAAAGCAACTACCGCAAACTTGCCGAGCAGTTGGGCGTCGAGCGCCGCGTCCATTTCATGGGCGCCGTTGCCAATTCCGATCTGCCGCAGCTGTATCGCGCGGCGGACGTCGTCGTCATGCCCTCGGCCAGCGAAGGCCTCGCCAATGCGTGGGTCGAAGCGCTCGCCTGCGGCACCCCGATCGTGATCAGCGACGCGGGCGGCGCCGCCGAACTCGTCACTTCGCCGGTCGCGGGGCGCATCGCCCAGCGCACGCCCGAGGCGATTGCCGACGCCGTGCAGGCGATCCTCGCGAATCCGCCTGCACCATCGGCCGTCGCCGCAACGCTCGGCGATCGCTTCGACTGGGACCGCAACGGCCGCGAACTCGCCGAGCATCTACGCCGCTGCACGCGGCGCTAGACACAGCAACGCCGGCCCACTCGAAAGCGGGCCGGCGCCTATTTTTCACGAATTTCTCGGGACTTAGACGACCGCGCCATCGTCCTTGCGTTCGACGCGCTCGCCGCCGTCCATCCCCGTGCTTGTCCGCGGAACGAAGCTGTCGGGTCCAACCTTCAGCCAGACCAGCACCGGCGTCGACATCAGCACCGACGAATAGCCGCCGATGAACACGCCAAACAGCATCGCGGCGGTAAAGCCGAAGATCACGTCGGGGCCAAAGATCAACAGCGTGCCGAGCGCCAGCACCATGGCCAAGGTGGTCATGACGGTGCGCGACAGCGTTTCGTTGATGCTGAGGTTGAGAAGCGGAACAATCTCCATCTTCCTGTATTTCTTCAGATTTTCCCGGATTCGGTCATAAACGACGATCGTGTCGTTGAGCGAATATCCGACGATCGTCAGCAAGGCCGCGACGCTGTTCAGGTCGAACTGCATCTGCGTCACCGCGAACAGCCCGAAGGTCAGCGACACCTCGTGGAACAGGCGGCCCAACGCACCGACACCGAACTGCCATTCGAAGCGGATCCAGATATAGATCGAAATGCCGATGATCGCGAGCCCGAGGCTGATCGCGCCAGTCCGGATCAATTCGCCCGACACCTTGCCCGACACGGTCTCGACCGCGCCCGCTTTGGCGGTGGGAAAGGCCTTCGTCACGCCCGCAACAAGCTGCGCACCCGCACGGTCAGCAGCGGTCTTGTCGCCTTCGGGCAGCGCGGTACGGATCGAAATCGCCTTGTCCGAACCGAATTGCTGAATCGTCGGTTCGCCCAGCCCGATCTGGCTGACCTTCTCGCGAATTTCATCGATCGGCGGCATGTCCTGCGTGAATTCGACCCGCACCGACTGGCCGCCGACAAAGTCGACGCCGAGGTTGAGGCCTTTGACCGCGACGAGCGCAATCGACACAGCCACGAGGAAAAAGCTCATGAAGGACGCGATTTTCCGCCACTGCAGAAAGTCGATATTGGTGTCATCGGGGACGAGTTTGAGCAAGCGCATCGTGTCGCTCCCTTAAATGTTGATCGACGTCGGACGTGCCGAACGCAGCCAATGGGCAACGAACAGACGCGTGACGGTGACGGCGGTAAAGACGCTGGTGACGATGCCGATGGTCAGCACCACGGCAAAGCCCTTGATCGGGCCCGAGCCGAACCAGAACATCAGCGCCGCCGCGATCACGTTGGTAACGTTGGCGTCGAAAATCGCGCGGCTGGCTTCCGAATAACCCAGCTCAACAGCTTGAAACACTTTGCGCCCGCGTTTCAATTCTTCGCGTATTCGCTCGTTGATCAGCACGTTGGCATCGACCGCCGCACCGATCGTGAGCACAAAGCCCGCGATACCCGGTAGCGTCAGCGTCGCATTGAAAGCCGCCATCACTGCGATGATCAGGAACACGTTAAAGAACAGCGCGATATTCGCATAAACGCCAAAGCGGCCATAGACGACCATCATCAGCGCGAGCACCGCGGCAGTCGCGATCACGCCCGCGATCACGCCCTTGCGGATCGAATCGGCGCCGAGTTCGGGGGTCACGGTGCGCTCCTCGACCACGGCCATCTTCACCGGCAGCGCGCCCGAGCGCAGCGAAATCGCCAGCGCGTTGGCGCTTGCGACGCTGAAGCTGCCCGAAATCTGCGCGCTACCGCCAAGGATCGGCTCGTTGATCGACGGCGCCGACAGCACCTTGCCGTCGAGCACCATCGCGAAACGCTTGCCGACGCTCTGCGACGTCACCTTGGCGAAAGTGCTCGAACCGCCCGAGTCAAAGCGGATCGACACGACCGGCTGGTTGCTCTGCGGATCAAAATCCTGCTTGGCGTTGATCAGCTGTTCGCCGCTGATCATCACCTGACGGCGCAGCACTTCGAACGCCGCGCCATTGCCCTCGCCTTGGGCATAGGGAATGATTTCGCTGCCCACCGGCACGCGGCCGGCCGCGGCTTCGGCCGGGTCGGCGTTCGCGTCGACCATACGGAATTCCAGACGCGCGGTCTTGCCGATCAATTCCTTGAGCGCCGCCGGATCCTGCAGACCGGGGACCTGCACGACGACGCGGTCGGTGCCTTCGCGGATGATCGTCGGCTCGCGCGTGCCGAGTGCGTTGACGCGCTTGTCGATGATGTCGCGCGCGGTATCCATCGCATTCGCCACCGCCTGAGCTTGTCCGGCCTTGGTCGGAGTCATCTCGATACGTGTCGAATTGACGACGTTAACCGTCCAGTCGCGTTGGCCAGTCATCTGCGCGCCGCGCGTCTCGCTGAACAAGCGCTCGCGCGCTTCGTCGAGCTTGGAAAGATCGCGCACGAGGAAGCTGATCTTGCCGCCCGCGGTCGACAATTCGCCGATCGCAATGTCATCGTCCGGCCCGCTTGCGCCGCGCATCGCGGTACGAACGGTCTTCTCCATGTTCGCGAGCTGCGTCTTGCGAAGGTCGGCGATGTCCGCCTCGAGCAGCAAATGGCTACCCCCTGCAAGGTCGAGGCCCAGATTGACCTT
The DNA here is from genome assembly GCA_030655355.1 of Sphingopyxis sp. Lineage (GTDB taxonomy): Bacteria > Pseudomonadota > Alphaproteobacteria > Sphingomonadales > Sphingomonadaceae > Sphingopyxis. The sequence goes on along the minus strand of JAURVS010000214.1, from coordinate 218 downwards.
GGCCTGCAGGAATGACGGCAGGCTGTTCAGCGTCTTTTCGGTAAGATAGCTGGGAATGGACAAGATGACGCCGACCAAGGCTGGACAAGCTCAGGCGGTGGCGAATGCGATGGATACCGCGCGCGACATCATCGACAAGCGCGTCAACGCACTCGGCACGCGCGAGCCGACGATCATCCGCGAAGGCACCGACCGCGTCGTCGTGCAGGTCCCCGGTC
>JAURVS010000202.1 GCA_030655355.1 Sphingopyxis sp. | reverse complement strand
ATCGCCATTTTAACCTATCCATTGGCTGCCCGAGACCGGGCGGAATTGCGACCCCGTTGGACACAATCTAGCAATGCATTGGTCAAATTTCAACCGCTGGGCGACAAATCATACCGCTTCATCGTCATCCGAGGGCTCGCGATGCGCCGAAATCTCTCCGAGCGGTATCGGGAAAATGCGCGAGCAAAAGGCGCAATCGACGACGATATTTCCGCCTTCGTCGGCCATGTCCTGCTGCTCCGATTCGGGGAATTGCGCGAGTACGCCGGCGAAATAGCCGGTGCTGCACCGGCAGCCGCGCGAGACGGTCACGCCGGGTTCGACGCGAACCTCATCCTCATGAAACAGCCGCCACGCCAGCGTCTCGAGCGAATGCGCGGGGTCGGTGAGTTCCTCGTCCTTCAGCGTCGAAGCGATCGCGTGCGCATGCTCCCATTCGGGATTGTCGAGGCGAACGTGCAGCCGGTCGCGGCCGACTTCACCCTCGGGAAGATGCTGCAACAGCAACCCGCCCGCGACGCATCCCGCCTCTGCATCGTGGCGCGCAGCGAGCTTGATCAGGCTTGAAATCTGCTCGGACTGCTCAAAATAATGCTCGGCGGCTTCGCCGATAGACGCGCCTTCGAGCGGGACGATGCCCTGATAACGCTCGGCGGTTGTCGCCTGATCAAAGGTGATCGCGAGAAAGCCTTCGCCGAACAGCGCGAACAGCGTCGGATCAGGCCCAACTTCTGCCAGTCGCTCGGCATCGAACTTCAGATAGCCACGCAATTCGCCTGCGCGATAGTCGCACACCAGCAATTCGATCGGTCCGCCTCCGGTCTGTGCCTGAAGCGTCATCTGCCCGCTCTCGTCCTTCAGCGTCGAGCCGAGCAGGACAGTGAGCACGAGCGCTTCGGCGAGCAGCTTTTCGGCGACCGGCGGATAATTATGCGCCGCGATGATCGTCTTGAGCGTCGGCCCAAGCCGCACCAGCCGCCCGCGCACATTGCGGGCAGCGATGGTGAACATCAGGGGCTGATCGAACCAGGTTTCGATGATTTCGCTCACGATTCCGAACTCATAATTTACCAAAGGCCCACAGCAAGATCGACTTTTGCGCGTGAACGCGGTTTTCGGCCTCATCCCATACTCGCGACTGCGGGCCGTCAATTACGGAATCGACAACCTCGTCGCCGCGGTGCGCCGGCAGGCAATGGAGGAAGATCGCATCGCTCTTCGCTCCCGCCATCAGCCGCTCATCGACCTGATAGGGCGCCATCGCCGCGATCTTGTTGTGCGCATGATCCTGCCCCATCGACACCCATGTGTCGGTTACGACAAGGTCAGCGCCCGCCACGGCTTCGCGCGCATCGCGCGTGATATCGACGCGAACGCCCTTCGCACGCGCGGCTTCGACGAAGCTCGCATCGGGCTCATAGCCCTGCGGCACGCCGGCGCGGACGTGGAAGCCGAACAGCCCCGCAGCTTCGATCAGCGAGGCGAGAACGTTGTTTCCGTCACCGAGCCAGGCCAACTCCAGCCCCGGCAGTGCCTTGCCGCCCTCGACGATCGTCAGCAGGTCGGCGACGATCTGGCACGGGTGCGACAAGTCGGTCAGCCCGTTGATCACGGGAACCGACGCATGCGCCGCCAGCTCTTCGACCTTGGCATGGTCGTCGGTACGGATCATGATCGCGTCGGCATAGCGCGACAACACGCGCGCGGTGTCGGCGATCGTCTCGCCGCGCCCAAGCTGGGTCACTCCCGCGTCCATGATCATCGGCGTGCCGCCAAGCTGACGGATCGCGATATCGAACGAGGCTCGGGTGCGCGTCGAATTCTTTTCGAACACCATTGCCAGCACATGGCCCGCGAGCGGCGCATCAGCGTCGACCTTGCCCTTCGGCCAGCCCGCACGCGCCGCCTTCCGGTCGATCGCGTCGGCCAGCATTGCGGCAACCGCATCCCCGCCCGCGTCGGACAGGTTGAGGAAGTGCCGCATCAGCCTTCGGGCGGCGTGTAGCTCGCCGCACCCGCTGACAGTTTCTCGATGAATTCGGCGATATGGCTTTCGTCGATATTGAGCGGCGGCAGGACGCGAACGACATTTTCGCCCGCCGCGACGGTCAGCAGCCCGTGATTGTCGCGCAGATGCGCTACGAACGCCCGGCTGTCCGAGCTGAGCTTGAGCCCCAGCATCAGGCCAACGCCGCGCACGCTTTCGAACAGATGATCGTGGTTGGGGATCAGTTGCTCGAGCGCACCGCGCAGCCGCTCGCCCGTCGTTTTGACCTGATCGAGGAAGCCCTCTTCAAGAACGACGTCGAGAACCGCCTGCCCCGCCGCACATGCGAGCGGGTTGCCGCCATAGGTCGAACCATGCGTGCCGATCACCATGCCGCGTGCGGCCTTTTCGGTCGCGAGCGTCGCGCCCATCGGGAAGCCGCCGCCGATACCCTTCGCACTGGCGAGAATGTCGGGAACGACGCCATAATGCTCATAAGCATAAAGATGGCCGGTGCGCGCCACGCCGCACTGGACCTCGTCGAACACCAGCATCAGGTCGCGCTGATCGCAGATGTCGCGCAGCCCCTGAAGGAACGGCTGCGACGCGGGGCGGATACCGCCCTCTCCTTGAATCGGCTCGACAAGGAAGCCTGCGGTATTGTCGTCGACCAGATCGAGCGCGGCGTTCAGATCGTCGAAGGGCGCATAACCGAAGCCGGGCAGCAGCGGGTCGAAACCCTTGCGCAGCTTTTCCTGATTGGTCGCCGAAATAGTGCCGAGCGTCCGCCCGTGGAAGGCATTGTTGAACGTGATGAGATTATGCTTCTCGGCATTCCCGGCGCTCGAATGATAAGCGCGCGCGGTCTTGATTGCGCATTCGACCGCTTCGGCGCCCGAGTTCGTCAGGAACACGGTATCGGCAAATGTGTTCTCGACCAGCCGCGCCGCATAGGCTTCGCCCTGCGGGCTGCCATAAAGGTTCGACACATGGATCAGCGTCGCCGCCTGCTCCTGAATCGCTTTCGTCAGGTGCGGGTGGCCGTGGCCCAGCAGGTTCACTGCGATACCACTTGCGAAGTCCAGATAGCGTTCGCCTCGCTCGCCGATCAGATAGGCGCCTTCGCCGCGCACCGGACGCACAGCGCACCGGGGGTAAACGGGCATCAGCGGCGTGATCGACATGAGCGTGGCACCTTTCAGACAAAAGTAAAAAGGCGACCCCGGTACGGGCCGCCCTTGGCTGGACCGCCCCTATACTGCCGCACCCGGAGGTGCGTCAACATAGGGTAGGTCTCAGCGCCTAGAGCGCCTTGCCCGCCTCCATCGTCAGCGCGAGCGAATGCTTGCGCGCGTCATG
>JAURVS010000190.1 GCA_030655355.1 Sphingopyxis sp. | reverse complement strand
CAACCGGTCGTGCGGTTTCCGCGTGCCGATATCCGACAAGGCGAACCGCCGCGTTGAAAACCGCCTGCCCGGCGCCGACAGCAATCCCTATCTCGCGATCGCCGCCTCGCTCATCTGCGGCTATATCGGCGTCGTCGACCGAATGGTGCCGGCAAAGGCAATCACCGGCAGCGCCTACAACCGCGCCCGCACACTGCCGCGCACGCTCGAAGCTGCGCTCGACCGCTTCAGTTCATGCAAGAAGGTCCGCAACTTGCTCGGCGACGATTTCTTCGAAATCTTCTTCGCAGTGAAGGATTATGAGCTGTTCAACTATCAGTCGGTCGTATCGAGCTGGGAACGCGAGCATCTGTTGATGCGGGTCTGACCGGCACCCGGCCATGACCGATCCGCTTGCCAACAGCTATTATGCCGCGACCGCCCACGCGTGGCGCTCGTCCTATCAAGCGGGCGAAAAACTGTCGTTCGACGTCGCGGTGATCGGCGGCGGTTTCACCGGCCTGTCGGCGGCATTGGCGTGCGCGGAACGCGGCTTTTCGGTGATCCTGATTGAGCGCGAGCATATCGGGTTTGGCGCGTCAGGACGAAATGGCGGGCAGTTGATCCCTGGTCTGCGCTGGTCAGCGTCCGAGTTGGAGGCAGATTTCGGCCGCGAGCGCACCGATGCGCTTTTCGACCTGTGCTGGCGCGCCAACCCAGTCGGAGCACGGATCGCGAAACACGGCATCGAATGCGACCTCAAGACGGGCCACCTCGAAGCTGCCTGGACGCCGAACGACTTCGACGCGATGAAAGACGAGGCCGAGTTTCTTGCGACGCGCTTCGGCTATCAAAGCGAGGTCGTCGCAAAGACCGACATTGGCGCGCATATCGCAAGCCCGCTCTATCATGGCGGCATCTACGACCCGCAAGGGGGGCATTTTCATCCGCTAAACTATGCTATCGGCCTTGCGCGTGCTGCCGAGGCAGTGGGCGTGCGCATCTGGGAAGGCCAGCGCGCAGACAAAATCATCCAAAGCGAAGGCTTGCTCAATATCGTGACCGATCAAGCGGATATCGAAGCGCGCTACGTCATCGATGCCACAGACAGCTGGATCGGCGACATCGAACCCGTTCTCGGCCGCTACACCGTGCCGATCATGAACTATAACATCGCCACCGCCCCGCTCGCAAACGCCGACGCGCTGCTCCCAAGCGACGCCGCGATCGCCGACAGCCGCTTCGTGCTCAACTATTTCCGGCTCTCCGCCGACAAGCGTCTGATCTTTGGCGGCGGCGAGCGATATTCGCAGACGCCGCCCCGCGACATCGCGGCGTTCGTTGGCCCCTTCATGGCGCAGGTCTTCCCCCAACTCGCCGACGCGAAAATCGACTATGGCTGGGGCGGCGCGGTGGCGGTGACGATGAACCGATTGCCGCATATCGGGCGGCGCGGGAATATCTTCTACGCGCACGGCTTTTCGGGGCATGGCGCGCTCGTCACGACTCTCGCGGGCGAGTTGATCGCCGAGGCGATGGCCGGGACCGCCGAACGCTTCGACGTGCTGGCGAATTTGCCTTCCAAGCCCTTCCCCGGCGGCAAATGGCTGCGCCAACCGCTCGCGACGCTCGGCCTGCTCTATTACGCGATGAAGGACAAACTCGGATGATCAGCGACAGCGCGATTGCGCGCGTCGCAGCCCGAGAGGCCGAGCGATTTCGCGCCGCCAATTCGAGCGCATTTGGGCATCACGCCGCCGCAAAGGGCTGGTTCCAGTCGGTCCCCTTCCACTGGATGCGCGACTGGCCCAGCCCCGTCCCCATCGTCTCAGCATCGGCGCAAGGCGCAACACTGACGAGCATCGACAATCAGACCTTTGACGATTTCTGCCTTGGCGACACCGCAAGCCTGTTCGGCCACTCGCCCCCTGCTCTGGCCGACGCGATCGCAAAACAGGCGCGCGAAGGGCTGAGCTTCATGCTGCCCACCGAACGCGGCGCAGCGCTCGCCGGTCGACTGACAGCGATGTTCGGCTTGCCACAATGGCAGGTCACCACGACCGCGAGCGAGGCCAATCGCGCGGTGATCCGCTGGTGCCGCGGCATCAGCGGGCGGCCCAAGATCCTGACCTTCAACGGCGCCTATCATGGCGCAGTCGACGATGCCTTCGTCGAACTGAAAAGCGGCGCACCAACGATGCGCGCCAGCCTTGTCGGGCAAGTCCATGATCTCACCGGCACGACCACCGTCATCGAATTCAACGACGAACACGCGCTCGCGGCAGCGCTGCGAAGCGGCGATATCGCCTGCGTGCTTGCCGAACCGGTGATGACCAATGTCGGCATGGTCCGCGACGCGCCGGGATTTCTGGCGACGCTCCGCGCGCTGTGCGACGAAAGCGGAACCCTGCTGATCTTTGACGAGACGCACACCATTTCGTCGGGCTATGGCGGACATGGCGTCGCGCACGGCCCGACACCCGACCTGATGGTCGTCGGCAAGTCGATCGGCGGCGGCGTTCCCTGCGCGGTCTACGGGTTCAGCGAAGCCGTCGCAGCGCGGATGGCACAGCTCAACCAGTCGCGGCCGGCGGGGCACAGCGGCATCGGCACGACGCTATCAGCCAACGCGCTAGCGATCACCGCGATGGACGTAATGCTGTCTGACGTCATCACGCTCTCGGCCTATGCGCATATGCTGCACGGCGCCGCGCGGCTGGTCGCCGGGCTGGAGCAGGAAATTGTCGCCGCAGGGCTCGACTGGCACGTCACACAGGTCGGTGCGCGCGTCGAGTTTCTTACCTGCCCAACCCCGCCGCGCAACGGCAGCCAAGCGAAGGCGGCGATGCGGCCCGAACTCGAGGCGGCATTTCATCTCTTCCTCGCCAATCGCGGGATTTTGCTGGCACCATTTCACAATATGATGTTGGTGAGCCCGGTAACCGGCGACGATCAGATCGACCGGCTGGTCGGCGCATTTGCCGACGGCGTACGTGCATTGAAGGAGTAGTGGGCGATGTCGAAGTCATCGGGCGTGATCGCGGACCGGTCGGAAGCCGAGGCCTTTTTCAAGGCGAACCCCGACGTGGATTCGATCGAGATGATCTACACCGACTTTGGCGGGGTCCCGCGCGGCAAGCGGCTGCGCCAGCATGAAGTGATGGCCGTCTATGACAGCGGGCGCATGTTCCCCGGCTCGATCACCGTCGTCGACATCACCGGACAGGACACTGTCGAAACCGGACTCGTCTGGGAGGATGGCGACGCCGACCGCTCGATGAAGCCCATCCCCGGCACGCTCGTCCGCACGCCCTGGGGCGGCGACAATGCCGCACAATTTCTCGTCGACTTCTACGAGCTCGACGGGACGCCGCACGATCTCGATCCGCGCCACGTTCTCGGCGGCGTGATCGATCGTTTCACCGCCGACGGCCTCACTCCCGTCCTCGCGGTCGAGCTGGAATTCTACCTTGTCGATCCGCGCCGGGCGCGCGACGGATCGCTCCGACCCGCTCGCCCCGGCTACAGTCGCGATACGCCGCGCAATGTCGAGGTTTACGGCCTTCGCGAGCTCGACGATTTTCGCCCCTTCTTCGACGCGCTTTACGCGGCGACCGACGTTCAGGACCTGCCACTCGAAAGCGCGATCTCCGAATTTGCGCCGGGCCAATTCGAACTGACGCTGCGTCACAAGCCCGACGCGCTGCGCGCCTGCGACGATGCGATCATGTACAAGCGCCTCGTCAAGGCGATCGCGCAATCGCAGGGCCTCGAGGCGACTTTCATGGCCAAGCCCTTCGCCGAACAGGCCGGCAGCGGGATGCACATCCATGTCTCGGTCGATGACACCAACGGCAAGAATATCTTCGCCAGCGATGATCCCGAAGGCACGCCCGCGCTTCGCCACGCGATCGGCGGGATGATCGGCAGCGTCGGTGACGGCTTCGCGATCTTCGCGCCGCACGCCAACAGCTATCGGCGCTTCAAGGCAAACAGCTACGCCCCCGTCGCGCCAACTTGGGGCGTCAACAATCGCACCGTGTCGTTCCGTATCCCTGCCGGCCCGCCGCCGAGCCGTCATGTCGAGCATCGCGCATGCGGCGCCGATGCCAATCCTTATCTCGCGGTCGCCGCGGTGCTCGCCGGAATGCACAACGGCATGACGAACCAGACCGACCCCGGCGCCGCCGTGGTCGGCAATGGTTATGACCGCGACAATTCGGCCGACGACAAACCGCCATCGAACTGGTTCGCGGCTGTCGATCGCTTCCACGAGTCCAAATTGATGCGCGACTATCTCGGCGAGCGTTTCGTCGACATGTTCACGATCGTGAAGCGCGTCGAGCAGGATCGCTATTTTGGCGTCGTCCCGACGCTCGATTATGACTGGTATCTGCGCAATGCATGAGTCTTTGGAACTAAATTTCAAAGATTCGTGTTGCAGCGCAAAATAACCTCTTTCCAAGCCGCCCTTATTGAGTCAGCTTGGCGTCACAAACAGGGAGGCTGCACATGGACCTGAACGAACTGATCAAACAGACCCGCGGGCGTCGCTCGCTGCTTCAGGCACTGGGGGTCGCGGCAGTCGGGATCAGCTTCGGCGGGCTGGCCGCGTGCAGCAAGAGCGAAGGCAAGAAGCTCGCGAACGGCGAGGAAGCCAAGCTTAACTTTTACAATTGGGACACCTATATCGGCGAGACGACGCTCGACGATTTCAAGGGCGCGACCGGCGTCGACGTCACGATGGACCTGTTCGACAGCAATGATGTGCTGTTCGCCAAGTTCAAGGCGGGCAACCCCGGCTATGACGTCATCGTGCCCTCGAACGACTTTGTTGAGCGCATGGTGCAGGCCGGAATGGTGCAGGCACTTGATCACGCCCAAATCCCGAACATCAAGAATATCGACCCGACTTTCATCGACGTGCCGTATGACGCGGGCCGGAAGTTCTCGATGCCTTACACTTGGCTGTCGCTCGGCATCGGCTATCGGAAGTCGAAGGTGAAAGCGAAGCCCGACAGCTGGAAAGTGTTGTTCGACAGCCCCGAATATGCGGGCCGCATCTCGTGGTTGTCCGAAGCGGGCGACATGTTCCGCCTGTACGGCAAATATCTCGGCAAGTCGGTCAATGACCTGACGCCCGCCGACATCGCAACGATCGAAGCGATGATGATCAAGCAAAAGCCGAATGTGAAGAATTTCCACGTCGACGACGGGCAGGATCTGTTGCTCAAGGGCGATGTCGACCTCGTGCTCGAATATAATGGCGATATCGCGCAGATCATGACCGAGGATGACGATATTGATTTCGTGGTGCCCAAGGAGGGCAGCCAGCTCAATTCGGACAATTTGTGCATTCCGAAAGGCGCCCCACATCCCAAGAACGCCCACGCCTTCATCAACTATCTGCTCGACGCCGAAGTCGACAAGAAGATCACCGAAACGATCCTCTTCCCGACGCCGAACGCCGCCGCAAAAGCGCTGATGCCCGACAGCTACAAGAATAATCCGGTGATCTATCCGCCCGCCGACGTGCTGGCGAAGTGCGAATATGCCAAGTTCAATCCGGAACTTCAGCCGCTGTTCGAAGAAGCCTTCACCCGGGTTCGGGCGGCGTAGGGCGACCTAAGGAGGCATCGGGGGGTGGCCGAACAGGATTGGAAAGAGAATAAAAAGACCTTCGCGGCGGTATCGATACCGACGCTGTTCTGGGTCATCGTGTTTTTCCTGATCCCGATGGCGATCGTCTGGCTCTACAGCTTTGGCGAGAACAAGGGCCTGACCGAGATCGAGTTTTCGGGCACGCTCGAAAATTACAAGCGCGCCACCGAATGGCTGTACCTGACCATCTTTGGAAAGAGCTTTGCGGTCGCGGCGCTCGTAACGTTGATTTGCCTGATCATCGGCTTCCCCGTCGCGATGGCCATCACCTTCGCGAGCGAAAAATGGCGGCCATGGCTGCTCCTCGGCATCATGCTGCCCTTCTGGACCAACCTGCTCATCCGCACCTATGCGCTGATGATGCTGCTTGGAACGCAGGGTTATGCCAACAAGGGTCTCGGCGCTTTGTGGGAAGGAACGAGCTGGATAAAGACGCTCGTCGGACTTCAACCGCTCCCGACCTGGGAACCGGTGCAGCTTCTCTTCAACAATTTCGCCGTTGTTTTCGGGCTCGTCTATGTCCACCTGCCCTTCATGGTGTTGCCGCTCTACGCCGCGCTCGACCGGCTCGACCGCAGCCTGATCGAGGCGAGTCTCGACCTCGGCGCCGGGCATTTCCGCACGATCATGCGCATCGTCGTGCCGCTTGCCGCGCCGGGCATCATCGCCGGGGTCATGATCACATTGATTCCCGCGCTCGGCGCTTATCTGACGCCCGACCTGATGGGCGGGACCGACAGCCAGATGATCGCCAATGTCATCGAACGGCAGTTCAAGAAAGCGAATGACTGGCCGTTCGGTGCCGCCCTCTCGTTCCTCCTCATCTACGCGATGTTCGCGCTGATCGCGTTGCAGTCGATGCGGAAAAAAGTGCCGGAGGTTCGCTGATGGCTCTCTTCTCGCGCACACCGGTCGCCCCGCTCGAATATAGCCGCACCTTGTGGATGCGGTTGTGGGTCGGGACGGTGATGCTGTTCCTCTATGCGCCCTTGTTCGTGCTGATGATCTTCAGCTTCAACGACAGCAAGCGCAACGTCGTGTGGCGCGGCTTCACTACCAAATATTATGAAAAAGCGATGGGCAACGATCAGCTGGTCGAGGCGCTCGTCAACTCGCTGACGATTGCGGCACTCGCGACGATCGCCAGCCTCATTCTCGGCGCGGTCGCCGCAGTGATGCTGTGGCGCTTCCGCTTTCCGCTGAAGGGCGCGATCGACGGCACCATCTCGCTGCCGATCATCGT
>JAURVS010000189.1 GCA_030655355.1 Sphingopyxis sp. | reverse complement strand
CCGGCGGCGAGAATGTTTATTCGGTCGAGGTCGAGGCGGTGCTCGCCGATCATCCCGCCGTGTCGCAATGCGCCGTCGTTGGATTGTCAGACCCGCGCTGGGGCGAACGCGTTCACGCGGTTGTCGTCGCCAAGCCGGGTGTCGTCCCGGTGGAGGCAGACATCATTGCGCATATGCGGACCAAGCTTGCGGCCTATAAATGCCCTCGCTCGGTCGAATTTCGCAGCGAATTGCCGCTGTCGGCGGCGGGCAAGATATTGAAGGCGGAACTGCGCGGCTAACCTCAGTCCTCGATGATCGCCGCAAGCGCGCTCGACACGCGGCCCAGCGTCTGCGGGTGCGACCACATCGGGTGATCGCGCGACTTGTCGGCAAGTTCGGTCTCGCGCCCCGCCAATATGCCGCTGATCGCGCCGCCCATGAAGACGAGCCGCTGATTGAGCAAATCCGCGGGCATGTCGGGCATCAGCGAGCGCACGGCGTCGAGGCAGCGCTGATATCCTGTATTCCAGCGCCCGGCGACCGCGTCCATGAACAGCGCGCGGTTCGACATCTGCAGTCCGACGATGAAGCGGTTATAGCATTCGCCCCACGCGGGCGGATCGGGATCGATCGAGGTTTCGACCAATATCTCCATCACCTCAAGGACGCTTCGCGGACCACCTGCGTCGGCCGAGCGGTCGAGCGCAGCGTTGCGACGCACGTCGATCGCGCGCGCACCGTCGATGATCAACTCGCGGATCAGCGCTTCCTTCGATCCGAAATGATAGGTGAGCGCGGCATGGTTTTTTTGCCCCGCCGCCTCGGCGATCTGGCGCACGGTCACGCCGTCAATTCCGCGCTCGGCAAAAAGTTTAAGCGAAACCGCCTTGATATGCTCGGATGCACTGGAATGCGGGGTCGAGAGGTCGCGGGCCATGGGCACGCATTTGCCATTGACAGCGGGGCTCGTCAAATGCATTTATCCAAATGGATAAGAGCTAAGGATGAGGATGATGGAGGTAGTCGATCTCTCTGCGCTTGAGCAGTGGATGGATGGGGAGGGCGTCGGTGAAGGGCCGATCGCCGACGCGCGCCTGCTATCGGGCGGAACGCAGAATATATTGATGCGCTTTCGCCGCGGTGACGACGCGTTCGTCCTGCGTCGTCCGCCGCCGGTGCCCCGCGCCAATTCGAACGAGACGATGCGCCGGGAAGCGCGCTTGCTGGCGGCGCTCGATGGTACAGGGGTTCCGCACCCGCGGCTCGTCGCGGCATGCGGCGACGAGGATGTTCTGGGGGTCGCCTTTTACCTGATGAAGCCGGTCGAGGGTTTCAACCCGACGCAGGGGCTGCCCGCGCTTCATGCGGGTGATGCCGCGGTGCGGCACCGCATCGGTCTGTCGATGGTCGAGGCGATCGCCGCGCTAGGGGCGATCGATTATAATTCGGTCGGTCTCGACGGCTTCGGCAAGCCTGACAATTATCTCGAACGGCAGGTGGGGCGGTGGAAGACGCAGCTTGCCAGCTATGCCGAGCTAGCCGGATGGCCCGGACCGGGCGCAATCCCCGGCGTCGACCGCGTCGCCGACTGGCTCGACGCGCATCGGCCGGCGGCGTTTCAGCCGGGTATCATCCACGGCGATTTCCATCTTGCGAACGTGATGGTGCATCCCGACAGCGGCGAGCTTGCGGCGGTCGTCGATTGGGAGTTGAGTACGATCGGCGACCCGCTGCTCGATCTCGGCTGGCTGCTTGCCACATGGCCCGAAAACAAGGTTCCGCGGGCGACCGATGTGGCGATCGAGCCGTGGGACGGATTCGCGACACCGGCCGAACTCGTCGCCCATTATGGCGCGGTCAGCGGCCGCGATCTGGCGTCGCTCGACTGGTATATCGTGCTCGCCTGCTCCAAATTGGGAATCATCCTCGAGGGTACGCACGCCCGCGCCTGTGCGGGCAAGGCGCCGAAGGAAACCGGCGACCGGCTTCACGCCCACACACTCGACCTTTTCGACCGCGCGCTCCGCCGCATCAGCTGAAGGAATGACTATGACGGACGATACCGATTTCACGGGCCGGCGCGTGCTGGTCGTTGGCGGATCGAGCGGCATCGGCAACGGCGTCGCGCACGGTTTCCGGCAGCGCGGCGCCGATGTGCATGTCTGGGGCACGCGGGCGTCGGCCGCCGATTATGATCCCGCCGACGGATCGGACCTCAGCCGCCTTGGCTATAGCTGCGTCGACGTCGGCGACCCCGATGCGATCGATGCGGCGGCGCTGCCGTTCGACGGCCTCGACGTGCTGATCCTCTGTCAGGGCACTGTGGTGTACCGGCGCGGCGAGTTCGAGCGCGAGGGGTGGGACCGTGTGATGGCGGTCAATCTCGACAGCCTGATGCATGTCTCGCGCAAATTCCGCGGACAATTGGCGGCCGCCGGAGGATCTATCGTCATCGTCAGTTCGATTTCGGGATTGAAGGGCAATATCGGAAATCCTGCCTATGCAGCGTCGAAGGCGGGCGCGATCAGCCTGACCAAGACGCTGGGGCAAGCGTTCGCCGCCGATGGTATCCGCGTCAACGGGCTCGCGCCTGGCCTTGTCGATACCAAGCTGACCAAAATTACCACGCAACATCCCGAGCGGCTCGAAGGCACGCTCGCCCATATTCCGCAGCGCCGGATGGGTACCCCCGATGACATGGCGGGCGGTGCGATCTTCCTCGCGTCGTCGCTCGCTTCCTATGTCACCGGCCACACGCTCATCGTCGACGGCGGTCTCTCGCTCTAAAGAAAGGCAAAAAGATGAATTTCGAATATAGCGACAAGGTCGCTGCGCTCCTCGCCCAGGTCGAAGCCTTCATGGACGAGCATATCTATCCGAACGAGCAGGCCTATTACGACTTCGTCCATGATCAGGACAATCGCTGGCAGGAATGGCCGGGGATGGAGGAACTGAAGACCAAGGCGCGTGCGCAGGGCCTGTGGAATCTGTTTCTGCCGCACGAATATGGCGACCTTTCGCCCGGCCTTACCAATCTTGAATATGCGCCACTCGCCGAATTGTTCGGCCGCGTTCCGTGGTCGAGCCAGGTCTTCAACTGTTCGGCGCCCGATACGGGCAATATGGAAGTGCTCGCAAAATTCGGCTCGCCCGAGCAGCAGGACAAATGGTTGAAGCCGCTGCTCGCGGGCGAAATCCGCTCGGCCTATGTCATGACCGAGCCGCAGGTCGCCTCGTCCGACGCGACCAACCTCGAGCTGTCGATCGTCCCCGACGGTGACGATTATGTGATCAACGGCCGCAAATGGTGGATTTCGAACGCGATGCACCCGCGCTGCGACATCTTCATCGTTATGGGCAAGACCGATTTCAACGCGCCGCGCCATTCGCAGCATTCGCAGATTCTCGTCCCGCGCGGCACGCCGGGGGTGACCGTGGTCCGCCATCAGACGGTGTTCGGGTCGCATAATTCGCCGGGCGGAGAATCCGAACTGCTGTTCGAGAATGTCCGCGTGCCGAAGGAAAATCTGATCCTCGGCGAGGGCCGCGGATTCGAGATTGCGCAGGGGCGCCTCGGGCCAGGCCGCATCCATCACTGCATGCGCTCGATTGGACAGGCGCAGCGCGCGCTCGAATATATGGCGCGCCGCGTCGATAGCCGCGTCGCCTTCGGCAAAAAACTCGCCGACCAGAGCAGCATCCGGCAGGATGTCGCCAAAAGCTTCTGCGAAGTCGAAATGGCGCGGCTGCTGACGCTGAAGGCCGCCGACGCGATGGACCGCTATGGCAACAAACAGGCGAAGGACCTGATCGCCGCCATCAAGGTGGTTGCCCCGACGATGGCGCAGACCGTGTCCGACCGCGCGATCCAGGCGCATGGCGGCATGGGGGTCAGCGAAGATACGCCGGTCGCCTATTTCTTCACGCTGAACCGCTACGTCCGGCTCACCGACGGACCCGAGGAAGTGCATATGTCGCAACTCGGCAAGCAGAAGATCGCCGAATATGTCGCTGCAAACCGGCGCTGAGCGGGAAGGGAAGCCAGACGCATGAAAGCCCTTCGCTAGTATGGCGCGCAGGACGTCCGCTACGAAAGCATGGACGACCCCACACCGCAATCGGACCGCGATGCGATTGTGAAGGTCGAGGCGTGCGCGATCTGCGGCAGCGACCTGCACATCTATCATGGCCACGGCTTTTCGGAGGATATCGGCTTTTGCGTCGGGCATGAGGCGGTTGGCGAGGTTGTCGAAATAGGCCGCGGTGTGTCGCGGCTGAAGGTCGGCGACAAGGTGATGATCCCCGCGGCGGTCGGTTGCGGTTCGTGCCGTCCGTGCCTCGCGGGGATCGTCAACCTTTGCGAACATGGCATGGGCTCCTGCTATGGTCTGTCGGCGAAGTTGCAGGGCTCGCAGGCCGAGGCGGTGCGCGTGCCGGCGGCGGACGTGAACGCGGTGCTCATTCCCGACGGCGTGTCGGGCGAGCAGGCGCTTTTGATGACCGATGCGCTGGCGACTGCCTGGTTCGGCGCACGCAGCGCCGACATCGTGCCGGGCAGCAGCGTCGGCGTGATCGGACTCGGCCCGATCGGCCTGATGACGGTCGAGAGCGCTTTCGTGATGGGCGCGCATGTCGTCTATGCGATCGATCCGATCCCCGAACGGCGCGCACTGGCCGAAGCGGCAGGGGCGATTGCGCTGCATCCCGGCGAAGCGATCGAAACGATCCGCGAGGCGAAGAAAGGCCGCAAGCTTGATTGCGTCGTCGAGGTCGTCGGGCGCGACGAGGCGGTCGACCTCGCGCTGCGGCTCGTGCGGCCGCGCGGCACAGTGTCGGTGATCGGCGTGCAGCAGTCGCGACGCTATGCTTTCCCGCTCGAGCGCTTCTTTGCTGCGGGACTGACCTTCCGCGCGGGTACCTGTTCGGTACCCGAAGAATTGCCTGCGCTGTTCCCGTTGGTGCAGTCGGGGCGTTTGAAACCCGAGACATATATCAGCCACCGCATGCCGCTGAGCGCAGGGCGTGAAGCCTATGCGCTGTTCGACGCGCGGGAGGCGGGTGCGCTGAAGATGGTGCTGACCCCCGATTGAGGCAACGCGCACTCGCCCGTACGTCCATCACCCGCCTGTTATGAGGCCCCTTCGTCGACCGACGGGGAGAGGCACTGAGAAGCGCTGCATTCAGCAAAACAACCCGGCATGAATTCGAATGACATCGATACCAAAGGCCGTTATGCGCTAATGGGCTTGGGAGAGAAAATATGGATTCGGCGCATCGGCATGTGGAGTCGACGAAGACTTTGGGCGGGAGCGATCCCGGTCGTCTCGGGCTCGGCGTATCGGGACTCTATCTCGCGCTTTACAGCCATTACGGCTTCTTCGCCTTCCTGCCTTTGTGGTTGAAGAGCACCGGGGCGTCGGCCGAAGAAATTGGCGTGCTGCTCGCGATCCCGTTGATCCTTCGGCTGCTCACCGTTGCGCCTTTTTCGGCATTTGTCGGTCGGCGCGGCTGGGTGCGCAACGCAATCGCTTATACGTCGCTGGCTTCGGCGGGGGTGGTCCTGATGTTGATGGGAGAGCCCGATCATGCCGGACGGATCGTCATCGTCATCCTCTTTTCGATCGTGTGGGATCAGATCCCCGTGTTGACCGATGCCTATGCGGTGATGGCGGTGCGCAGCCGGTCGCTTGATTTCGGACGCCTGCGCGTCTGGGGCTCGATCGCTGTCGTCGCCTCGAACGCCGCGGCGGGCTGGGCGATTTCGGTGATGGGGATCAAGATGCTGCCGCTGATGGTCGCGACACTGTTGCTGGCCCCGGCGCTGGTGGCGTTTCGTCTTCCCGCCGACCGCAAGCTCAGCACCGGCGATGCTGCGGTCGGCGGGCGCTGGCGCGACCTGTTCGGTGACCGCCCGCTGATCATGGCAATGATCGCAGCGTCGCTGATCATGGGCAGCCATGGCGTGCTGACCAGCTTTGGCGCGATCCAGTGGGAAGCGCAGGGCATTTCGACGACGGTGATCGGCCTGTTGCAGGCGCTCGCCGTCGCGGCCGAAATCCTCGCTTTCTGGTTCGGCGCGAAGCTGCTCGGCGATCGCGACCCGCGCCTGCTGGTGTGTGCAGGGGCTTTGGCCGGGGCGCTGCGCTGGGCAATCATGGCGACGAGCCCGGGACTGCCGGTGCTGATCGCTGCGCAACTGCTAAACGGCATCACCGCGACGGGCACGATTTTGGGCATGATGCTGATGATTGCGCGCCGCGTGCCGACGCATCTGAGCGCGACGGCGCAGGGCATGTATGCGGTGCTTCTTGGTGCGGTGCTCGCGGTCGCGACAATGGGGTCGGGCCTGTTGTGGTCCTATGGCTTGGGCATCGCCTATTTCACCATGTCGGCGCTCGCGCTGCTCGGCGCGCTGTTCGCATGGCCGGGAGCATTTGGAAACAAGACGGACAAGATGTCCGGAGCGGGAGTGGAAGCATGATACACAAGACGCATATTTTTGCTGCACTGCTTATGGGCGCGGTGCCGTCCTTGGTCGCGGCGCAATCGACACCCGCTGTGCCGCCGACGCTCAATATGCAGAACTGGCCGCTTCCCGATACCTTGAGCGCAGAGGGCAAGGCCGCGACCGCAGCGGCGGCGAGCCAGGCGATGCCCGATCCGCTGCCCCCGATCGCCGACATTCGCGCATACATTGGTACGATGCAGGACAGCATGGGAGCGCAACTGCAGCAGCGATATGGCGTGCGCGTCGAGGCGTCGACGATCGCAGGGGTGCCGGTGCGGATCGTCTATCCCAAGGGCGTGAGAGAAATTGGCAAGGGGCCGGTGCTGCTCAATCTCCATGGCGGCGGTTTCGCGATCGATTCGGGATCGCTGACAGAAACGATTCCGGTTGCCGCGCGGAGCGGTCTTCCTGTCGTTGCCGTGCTCTATCGCCTGTCGCCCGAACATCCCTATCCCGCGGCGCTCGATGATGCGCTGGCCGTGTATGGGGCGCTGGAGAAGGACCGTCCGGCGAACCGGATCGCCGTGTTCGGCACCTCGGCAGGGGCGGTATTGTCGGGGCAGTTGGTGGCGAAGCTCGCTAGCCTCCGGCGCCCCATGCCGGCGGCGCTGGGCTTTCTGTCGGGCAGTGCCGACCTGTCGTTGCGCGGCGATTCCGAAAGCTGGATGCCCGGACCGGGCTTCGACTGGGTTGCCGCCTATGTGGGCAAGACGGTGATGACCGACCCGATCCTCTCGCCGATCCACGGCGATGTGTCGGGCTTTCCGCCGACTTTATTGCTGACGAGCTCGCGCGACTTCTTGCTGAGCCCGACATCGATCTTTTCGCGCGCGCTGCACGAGAAGGGGGTCGACGCACGGCTCGTCCTGTTCGACGGGCTCCCGCATGCTTTCTGGGCCTATATGGCGATTCCCGAGAGCGATCAGGCGAACGAGATTGTCGCCCGATTCCTGAAGGAAAAGCTCGACGCCGCCGGAAAATGATCCGGCGGCTCAGCCGTTGGCGAGATGGTCGCGATAACGGTCGCGGAGCTGCTTTTTATCGATCTTGCCCGTCGCGGTGAGGGGGACGACGTCGAAAAGAATATCGTCGGGCATCCACCAGCGCACGATACGCGTTTCGAGATGCGTTCGGATCTGCTCGGCGCTCACCGCCTCGCCGTCATGCGTCTCGATGACGAGCAGCGGCCGTTCTTCCCATTTCGGATGGTGGACGCCGATCACCGCTGCGATGCGCACGCCGGGACAGCCGACCGCGGCGTTTTCGAGGTCGATCGAACTGATCCACTCGCCCCCCGATTTGATGACATCTTTTGCCCGGTCGGTGAGGCGCAGGAAACCGAAGCGGTCGATCGTCCCGATGTCGCCGGTGTCGAACCAGCCGTCGCTATCGGCGGCGGGAAGGTCGGGATAGTAACGCTCGACCACCCACGGCCCGCGCACCTGAAGCGCTCCGGCCTGTTCACCGTCCCAAGGCAGCGGATTGCCGTCGTCGTCGATGATGCGCAGTTCGATCCCGAACTGCATCCGGCCCTGCCGTGTGAGGATCGTCTCGTTCGCGAAATCCTCGCCCTCTGCTATCAAGAGCGGGGTCGGGGTCGCGATCACGCCCAGCGGATTCGTCTCGGTCATGCCCCAGATTTGAAGCACGGTAACGCCATAGGTTTCGCGGAACGTTTCGGCCATCGCGCGCGGCACGGCGGAGCCGCCGATCACGAGGCGCTTGAGATCACCGACGCCTTGGCCGCTGCTCTCGAGATGCGCGAGATACATCGTCCAGATCGTCGGTACGCCGCCCGAGAAGGTCACGCCCTCATCTAGGATCAAGGCGGCGAGGCTCGCGCCGTCCATCTTGTCGCATGGCAGCACGAGCTTGCAGCCGTTGATCGCCGCGGTGAAGGGCAGGCCCCATGCGGTCGCATGATACATCGACGAACAGGGCATGATCGTATCGAAGGCGCTGAATCCGAAAGCGCTGCTCAGACCCGCGGCCATGCCGTGCAACACGATCGAGCGATGGCTGTAGAGCACGCCTTTGGGGTCGCCGGTGGTACCCGAGGTGTAGCAAAGGAAGGCTGCGGCATTTTCGTCAAAGCGCGGCCAGTCAAAAGCGCCATCTTCAGCGGCGATCAGATCCTCATAAGGCGCGCCGAGCAGGATATAATGCTCGATCTCGGGAAGCAACGGCGTCAAGCGCTCGACAAGCTCGACCAGATTGGCTTCGAAGAACAGGATGCGGCTGCCCGCGTGGCGGATCGTGAAGGCGATCTGCTCGTCGCTGAGCCGGGGGTTGGCGGTGTGCAGCACGGCGCCGATGCCGGGGACGGCGTAGAAAAGTTCAAGATGGCGATGCGTATTCCATGCGAGCGACGAAACGCGGTCGCCGCTGCCGATCCCGAACGTGCCCAGCATCTGCGCCGCCTGCCGCGACCGGCTTTCGCATCCGGCCCAATCATAGCGCCACAGAGGCTCGTTGATCAGCTTCGACACAATCTCGCGCCCGCCATGCGCGCGCGCGGCGTGGGTCAGCATTCCACTGATCAGCAGGGGGGCGTCCTGCATCAAGCCAAATAGCATTGTCTCTCCTTTCGCGAGCGCCGTGTCGGCGCCATCCGTTCGGTCATGCCACCGCTGCGTCAGCGGGTCACTCCGCTACGGGCAAAAGATCGTAGCTGTCGATGAAATCGGCAGTCACGCCATTTGTCCAGCCGAACCCGGTCTGCGTCTCATATTCGCCGCCGCCGCCGACGCCTGCGCGCTCGACGTCGTATTTTTCGAATAACAGGCCGGTGCGGGCGAAAGTCGCGCCGACCGTGTCTACCCAGCGGTGCGCGATCTGGCGGGCCAGCGCGTCATGGCCATAACGTTGGAGGCCTGCGACTGCGATCCATTGTAGTGGCGCCCAGCCGTTGGGGCGGTCCCATTGCTGGCCGGTCTGCGTGCTTGTCGTATGGAGTCCGCCGGGAGCAAGAAGCCCGGCCTCGACCGCGTTCGCGGTTGCGTCGGCCTGTTGCTCGGTCGCGATCCCGACAAGCAGGGGGGCAAGCGCCGCGGCGGTCAATGCGGGGCGAAGGGCATCGTCCTCAATGTCATAATCGGCGAAAAAGCCACCTTCGGCATTCCATAGATGGCGATTCATGGCGTCGCGCCGATCGTCGGCGAGTCGCGTATAATGTGCTGCCTCGGGTCCGCCGTGCGAGGCGATCGCGGTTTCCAGGCCGAACAGGAAAGCATTGAGATCGACCGGCGCAATCGTCGTGGTGCGGATCGACGACAGTGTTTCGTCTCCCAGCCAGCGGGACGAAAAGTCCCAGCCGCTTTCGGCGCCCGCGCGCAGATCGCGGTAGACGTCGCCGACAGGTCGACCACTCTCCGCCGCCGTCGCGACATCCTCGCGCCAGCTTTCGTCGCGTGGCGTATTGCGCGGATCCCAATAGCGGTTGAGGAGGTCGCCATGGGCAAGGCGCGCGACGCGGGCTTCCTGCGTACCCGGCGCGAGGCCTTCCGCGCCTTCCATCCACCATGCATGCTCGCGCTTCATCGCCGAGAGGCGGCGCGCGGCGACGTCGGGCCGATCGTCGCCGAGCAACTCGACCATCATGTGAAAAAGCGGCGGTTGCGAGCGGCCGAGATAATAAGTGCGCGTGCCGTTGGGGACGTGCCCATGCGCTTCGATCAGGTCGGTCATTGCATCGACGATGCCGGTCGCAAGTTCATGCTCACCATCGCGGACGAGGCCGAGCATCGTGAAGAAGCTGTCCCAATAATAGATTTCACGAAAGCGCCCGCCCGGCACGACATGGCGGTGCTGGACGGCAAGCGCCGATCCGCTCGCGGCCTGTTTCGGCGCGCGGGCGAGGTCTTTCCACAGCGCGCGAATATGCGCGCGGAGCGGCAAGACCGCCGGCCTCGTCCCTTCGCCGACGGGGGGAAGGTCGAAGTTGACGGCGATGAAGGCGCGCAGCGCCTCGTCACCCGCCGGAAGCTCCGCGAAATCCTGCATGATTTCGGCGACCGGTCGTTTGGGAAGCGCATCGACGAATGTCTTGCCGTCGGGAAGGATGGCGCGCTCCTGCACTTTGGCGAGCAAAGGTCCGAACAGATCGGCAGGGCTGGCTTCGGCGCGCATCAATTCGCCAGATGACGGTCGAAAAAGGCGGCCTGCGCTGCGAGTGCATCTTCGGTTTCGGGGCATTCCATATAGGCCCAGAATGCGTGCAGCATGCCTTCATGGACGATCAGGTCGGCGTCGACCCCCGCCTTGCGCAGCGCCAGATGGAAACGCACGGTCTGGCTGAGCAACTGGTCGCGCGTGCTCGTCATCAACAAGGTTGGCGGCAGGCCCGTCAGGTCGCCATAGATGGGAGACAGCAAAGGGTCGGTCGGATCGGTCCCGACGCTATAGTCTGCGACAACTTCGGGGCCGGTCCGTGTTCCCATGATCGAGGGCAGGAAAGCTTCGCAGTCGCTGACAAGCGCCAGATCGGCCGTACCCGAAAAGAAGCCGGCGGCTGCGGGCATCGGCAGACCTTCGGCCTTGATCCGCGCCAGCAGCTGCCCGGTCAGCACCGCGCCCGCCGACGTGCCATAGATGCCGATCGAAGCGGGCGACCGCTGCGACAAAGCGTCGCGATAGACCGCGAGTGCATCGTCGACGGCGGCTGGAAACGGGTGCTCGGGCGCCATGCGGTACATGACGGTGACGATCGGAATCCCGGTCAGCCCGGCGATCGGAATAGTCTCGGTCTCCGACCCCGAATCGACCATGAAGCCGCCGCCGTGGAAGTTGATTAGCAAGCGCTGGTCATCGCTGCCGCGGCGCCGCACGAATTTCACCGGAACTCCGGCGACCTTGGCTTTGCTGACTTCGACGTCGAACCGTTTGGCGCGGCTCTTGTTCATCGGCTTCAGATGATTGGCCCCTGCCGCTCGCACCGCCTTTCGCGTGATCGCATTGCGCATCAGCGTGGCGGTCATTTCGGGCGCCGAGCCAGCGGCAAGCAGCGGCGCCATGACCGTCCGCGCTTCCGCGCTTACGGTCGGCGCGAAGGGTGGTTGTACCGGAGACGCCTTCACCGGCTCAATTCCCGAACCGGTAGCCGATCCGCACCCCGTACATCCGCGGCTCGGTGTAGGTCAGGCCAACCATGCCCGACGACTGCGAATATTGGTCGAGTACCCCGACCGGTCGAGCTTCGTTGGTGATGTTGTTCGCGAACAGCGTCAGATCGATCGGGCGCCCGCCGACATCCTTGAGCCCGATGCTGCCGTTGAGGAGGCCATAGGCAGGCAGGAAGTTGTAGAAGCTGCTGTTGGTCTGCGCGGTCGAAACCTTCGTCTGGCGGACATAGTTGACCGCCAGCACCAGATCTCCCGCACTGCCAAGCGGCGTCTCATACGACCCGCCAACCGAGAATTTATGCTTGGGCGTATAAGGGAAGGGCGCACCGTTGAGGATCGCGCCCGCGCTCGCGTCGGCGACCTCGGTATAGCGCGCGTCGATGTAGGAATAGCTGCCGTTCAGCGTCAGGCCCTGCACCGGCATGACCGCGAGGTTGAGCTCGACGCCCTGGATCTTGCCCTTCGCCGCACTGCGCGTGACGTTGAGCGGCACCGTGCCGCCCGGCGTCGTGACGACTTCCGCCGTCGTGCGCTGGATATTGTCATAGATGCCGCGATAGGCCGCGGCATTGGCGCGGACGTCGACACTGCCGATCGAGAATTGCGACTTCAGCCCGACCTCGACGTCGGAAAGCCGTTCGGGCTTGTAGGTGCGGAATGGCGAATCGACCGGCACCGGACCATTGACCCCGCCCGATTTATAGGCGTCGCGTGCCGTGACATAGACGTGGACGCCGGGCGTCACATCATAGTCGAGCGTTGCGGTATAGCTCGGATAATCGCTGTCGACCGAACCCGAAACCTCGGGCGGCCCGCCGATCGTCTGCGAGGTGAAGCTATGCTCCCAGGTGTAGCGCAGGCCGCCCGTCACGCTGAGCCCGGTGAGCGCGCCCGACAGCTTGCCGAGGTCGACCGTCGCTTGTCCGAAGACCGCTTCGCTCTTGTTCGTCTGCGTGAAATATCCCGAAATCGTCGGGATCAGCGTGCCGACGGGGAAGAAGGTATAGACTTCGATCCCTGCGGGGTCCGACCAGCTCTGGCGATCGAGATAGCCGCCAACCGAGAAATCGACGGCGTCGTCGAACAATGTGCCCTGAAG
The DNA here is from genome assembly GCA_030655355.1 of Sphingopyxis sp. Taxonomy (GTDB): domain Bacteria; phylum Pseudomonadota; class Alphaproteobacteria; order Sphingomonadales; family Sphingomonadaceae; genus Sphingopyxis. Next base: position 1,131 of record JAURVS010000189.1, on the reverse strand, counting down.
CTGCAGTTCCTCGGTGAAGAAATTGGGCGCCGCCGTCGGAATGCGCCCGCGCTGCCCCGCGATCGGGAACGGCATCGCATCATAATCATAGCCATAGATGGTGCGCAGTTCCGAATAGCTGATGATGTTGCGCAGCTTGATATTGTCGCTGAGTTGCACCGACGCCTGATTGATCACCTGCCAATATTTCGTCTCCGAAAACTGGTCGAGATCATAGGAAACGCGGCGCGGACCGCGCGCCTGCTGTTCGGCAACCGCAGTCAGCACACCCGGATAGAAAGCTGCGACGGGAAGAAAACCCAAGCCCAGCGCCGTGGCGTCGAAGCCCGCCGCGGGATTATAGGCGCCGAGAACGGTGCCGCCGCCATTGGTGTCCGAATGATAATAACGCAGCATCGTATAAAGTTCGATATTGTCGGTCGGGTTCAGCGTCAGGCCGAACCGGAAGCTTTCATAAGCGAGATTGTCGTAATCCTTGCCTTCGAAGAACGGGCCGACATCCTTCGTATAGCCGTCGCGCCGCCCGACTTCGCCGGCGATGCGCAGCATCACGCGGCCGGGGACGATCGGCGTGTTGAGCGCGCCTTCGATGCGGCGGTCGTTATAATTGCCGAGCTGGACGCGGACATAGCCTTCGAATTCGTCCTTTGGCTTCACCGGCTCGAACAGGATATTGCCGCCGGTCGCATTCTTGCCGAACAAGGTGCCCTGCGGCCCCGCGAGCACCTGGATATTCGCCATGTCGAAATAGGTGCCGACGCGGCCGTCGACATTCACGCTGTTCGGCACTTCGGCAAAATAATTGACGACGCCAGGCGTCGATCCGAACGCCGGGCCTTGGCCGCGCAGCGCGAAATAGGCGAACTCGCGCGGATAACCGCCGCTGATCGTGAACAGCGAAGGCGTATTGTCGGCGAGCGAGGTGCGGTCGGTGACGCCCTTCTGCTCAAGCACCTCATCGGTGAAAGCGGTGACCGCGATCGGCACGCTTTGCAGATTTTCTTCGCGGCGGCGGGCGGTGACGATGATGTCGGTAAAGCCGCTGTCGTCGCTGGTCGCCGTTTCGTCGGCGGGCGGCGTTTCAGTCTGTGCAAAAGCGGCGGCGGGCAGCAAACTCGCGCTGCTCGCGAG
>JAURVS010000188.1 GCA_030655355.1 Sphingopyxis sp. | reverse complement strand
CGTCCTTCCGGTGTCACCGCCCATTGCCCAGCTTAACCCTTCGGCAAAGGCAAAACTGATCGCGTCGGACAGGCCGCCGTCGCGGTAACGTTGCAGCATCACGCCCTGTCCGCGCGCCATCACGGGCACTTCGGCGATCGGAAAGACAACGAGCTTACGATTCTCGCCGACCACCGCGACGCTGTCGTCCGACGGAACGATCGAACGAACGATAGCGAGCGTGGCCTTGGGCTTCAGATTGACGACGTTGCGGCCTTTGCGCGTCTCGGCGATAACCTCGGCCATTTGCGCGACAAAGCCGTGGCCGCTGGTCGAAGCCAGCAGCAGCCGGCCCTCGGCGGTCGCCGGGATCATCGCGACGATCCGCGCTTCGGGATCGATATCGACCATCAGGCGCAAAGGTTCGCCAAAGCCGCGTCCGCCGGGCAGCTTATCGGCGCCAATGGTGAAGAACCGTCCGTCGCTTGCTGCGATCAGCAGCTTGTCGGTTGTCTGCGCATGCGCGGCGAACAACAGCTCGTCGCCTTCCTTGAACTTGAACTCGGCCCATTGATCGGCAGCGACATGGCCGCGCTGCGCACGAATCCAGCCACGTTTCGACAGGATCACCGTCACCGGCTCCTTCTCGATCATCGCATCCAGCGGGATATCGCGCGCGGGCGCGGCTTCCGCGATCGTCGTGCGCCGTGCGCCGAGCAATGTTTCGAGGCCGTAGACGGCGCGCAGCTTCTCCAGATCCTTGCGCAGCCGCGTCTTTTGTCGTGCCGGGCTTTCGACCAGCTTGACGAGCTCCTCGCGCTCGGCGGTCAGGTCGGCCTGCTCGCGCTTCAGTTCCATTTCCTCGAGCTTGCGCAAGCTGCGCAGGCGCATGTTGAGGATCGCTTCGGCCTGCCGGTCGGTCAGGATAAATTCTTCAATCATCACCGGTTTCGGCTCGTCCTCGGTGCGGATAATCTCGATTATCCGGTCGAGGTTGAGGAACGCGATGATGTAGCCCGCGACCAGTTCGAGCCGGTCATCGATCTTTGCAATCCGATGCTCCGCGCGGCGGATGAGGACGACGATCTGGTGCTGCAACCATTCGGTGAGCAACTGGTGCAGCCCCATCACCTTCGGCGTGCGCGTCGCATCGAGGACGTTGAGATTGAGCGCGAAACGGTTTTCCAGATCGGTCAGCCGGTAAAGGCTTTCCTTGAGGATATCGGGGTCAACGTTGCGGCTCTTGGGTTCGATGACGATGCGCAGATCCTCGGCGCTTTCGTCGCGGACATCTTCGAGGATCGGCAATTTCTTGTCGGCGATCAGCTGCGCAATCTGTTCGATCAGCTTGCCTTTGGCGACACCATAGGGAATTTCGCTGATGACGAGTTGCCAGGTGCCGCCCGGCTGTTTCTCGATGCCGCTTTCTTCCCAGCCGCCACTTTCCAGCTTGCCGGTTGAAAAGCGTGCGCGAAGGCGGAAACCGCCGCGGCCGGTTTCATAGGCGTGGGCGATCGTTTCGGCGCTGTCGACGACGATGCCGCCGGTCGCGAAATCGGGGCCTTTGACATGTTCGAGCAGTTCGGAAAGCGGGGCCTGCGGATTCTCGATCAGCACGAGCGCCGCGCCGATCACTTCGGCGGCGTTGTGCGACGGAATGTTCGTCGCCATGCCGACCGCGATCCCGCTCGCGCCATTGGCGAGCAGGTTCGGGAACAGCCCCGGCATGATCTCGGGCTCTTCATCCTCGCCGTTATAGGTGGGACGGAAATCGACCGTACCTTCGTCGAGGCCCTGCATCAGGTCGACGGCGACGCGCGTCAGCCGCGCTTCGGTATAACGATAGGCGGCGGCGTTATCGCCGTCGATATTGCCGAAATTGCCCTGACCGTCGACGAGCGGATAGCGGAGCGAGAAATCCTGCGCGAGGCGGACCATCGCGTCATAGACCGCGACATCGCCATGCGGGTGAAATTTACCGATCACATCGCCGACGACGCGCGCGGATTTCTTGTATCCCTGTGACGGGTCGAGACGCATCGCGCGCATCGCCCACAGCAGGCGGCGGTGAACGGGCTTCAGGCCGTCGCGCAGGTCGGGAAGCGATCGTGCGGTAATCGTCGACAGGGCATAGACGAGATAGCGTTCGGACAGCGCGCTGCCGAACGGCGTGTCGGTCATGCCGGGAACGGGGTCGGTGCTGTCGGGATCGTCGGTGGTGCTGGCCATTGTCTGGCGCCGATAGCAAGGCTCGCGCGCCAAGGCAAAGGCTTGCGTTGCAGCGGCGGCGCACTAGCTAGGTGTTTCCATCGGGGAGGGAATGTCATCTTGAGCGAAACCACTGGCGCCGTTCGTAAAAGCATCTGGTCGCGTGCGAAGGATATGGCGCTGCAGGCGCCGCCCGAACGTAATCGCTACGTCGATTTCCTCCGCGCCCTGTCGATTCTGGCGGTCGTCGTTGGCCATTGGCTCGTAGCGGCGCCTTATATGAAAGATGGCGCGGTCGAGGGTGGGCATCTGCTCGGTATCCTGCCGTGGACGCAATGGCTGACCTGGGGTTTTCAGGTGATGCCGCTGTTTTTTCTCGTCGGCGGCTTTTCAAACGGTATCTCGTGGGCGGCGACGCAGCGGAAAGGCGGCAGCTATGAACGCTGGTACAGCGGGCGCCTCCAGCGGCTGATTAACCCGGTGTTGCCACTGTTCCTGATCTGGACGCTCGTCGCGATGTTCGGCACCCTGATGGGGATCGAGCGCGGCGTCGTCGCGATGGCGGCGCAGCTTGCGCTGATCCCGGTGTGGTTTCTGTCAGTCTATCTGATGGTCGCCGCGGTCGTTCCGTGGACGTGGGCGGCGTGGAAGCGCTGGGGCTTTGCCTCGGTCGGGATGCTCGTTGCGGGGGCGATCCTGATCGACGTCGCGTCGCTGCGTTTTGACGTGCCCTATGTGAATTTCCTCAACTTCGCGTTCGTCTGGCTCGCGATCCACCAGCTTGGCTTTGCGTGGAGCGAAGGGCGGCTGCCATCGGGAAAGGCGTTGGTGTGGGGACTGGCGGGATTGGTCGCGCTGGGCCTGCTCGTCGGTTTCGGCCCCTATCCCGTTGCGATGATCGGCGTCCCCGGCGCGGGGCTCAGCAATTCGATGCCGCCGACGCTTGCGCTGCTCGCGCTTGGTGTCGCCCAAAGCGGTTTTGCGCTCGCACTCGAACCCGCGGGACGGCGGATGCTCGACAATCTCCGTGTCTGGACCAGCGTCGTGCTCGTCAACGGTATGATCATGACGATCTATTTGTGGCACCTTACCGCCTTCGTGCTCGTGATGATCGCAGCATGGCTGCTGGGCGGGATCGGCCTCGATGTCGCTCCCGGGAGTGCGGCGTGGTGGCTCGCGCGGCCGATCTGGTTTGTCCTTTATATCGCCGCGCTGTTCCCGCTGATCATGCTTTTCGCGCACTATGAACGCGCCAGTAAGGATAGCGGCGAAGTGCCGCATTGGCGCCTGATCGTCGGGTTGGTCTTGATCTGTGCGGGATTGGGCGCGACGGCGGCGATCAGCATTGCAAGCCCGCTGGGGGTAACTGGCGTGCGGCTGTGGCTTGTGGCGCTTCCGTTTGTGGGGGCGGCGGTCGCGCAGTTCGGGCCGGTGCATCGGTTGACGCAATCGCGGACGTGA